>CAKSPP010000281.1 GCA_934481505.1 uncultured Eubacteriales bacterium | reverse complement strand
TGAACAGACAGTCCCCCGTAATAGTCGCAGTCGAAAACAAAGAAGACCGCGAAATATTGAGAAATCTCAATGCGGAAATTATCGGAAATCCCGATTCCGACCCGTTCTACGGAGCTTCTGTTGTGGTTGTGGTTCTCGCGGATAAAAATATAAGAACCCACACCGAAGACGGCAGTCTGGTTATCGGAAATATGATGCTTGCAGCAGCGTCTCTCGGAGTTTCTTCCTGCTGGATACACCGTGCAAAAGAAACGTTTGAACGCCCCGAGGGAAAAGCTCTCTTGAAGAAATGGGGACTTTCCGAAAATCTTGAAGGCGTAGGAAACTGCATTTTTGGATATTCCGCAGTCCCAGTCCCCGAAGCAAGAGCAAGAAAAGCGGATTATATCAAAATCGTAAAATAAACTTAAAAAGCAACAAGCCCTTCCATTTCGGAAGGGCTTTATTTTTTGTTTTAATTTCAATCGTCGACAGGCACGCCGTTTTTATACTCATCGGTAAATTTATAGGTATAATAATGAGGCGTGCTGCTCGGCGTATGCGTCGTACAGAGCGTATTTGCATATTTCGATTTGCTTGTCGTCGATACAGCCGTGAGATATCCCTCGGGGATAGTATAAGTGTAAACCGGCAAGGTGTTATCCTTATAAAGTATCTGATAGCTGCTTAAAGGCGGGCAGACATATTCGGCGTCTTTGACCTTTATATAAGTGCCTTTGAAATAACGGGTAACATCGCGGAAAGTAACAAGTTTTGCAGACGGGCAGTTTTCGTGAGCGATTTGTCCCGACGCCGTGCAGACATACAGCTGATGATGAACGTCACAGGTCTCGGTAGGCTCTGTTCCTGCCTTGAATTTTCCTGTTCTTACCTGATTTCCGTAAGGATCGCTTGAACAGTAAGGTCCTGCAAGTTTGCCGCTGCAAGCACAGTAAGTTGCGGTGACTATACCGTCGGGTTCGGAGAACGAAGAAGAGGAAATATCTGCAGCTTTATATATCTGCGTCATAACTTCTTTCCACATTCTGACATGTCCCGCGTTCTGCAATTCGGCAGGCTGGTCGTATCCCCACCAGATACCGGCAAGATATTCGTTCGTATAACCTATAAACCATCTGTCGGCAAAGGAACTTGTCGTTCCCGACTTTCCGGCAACCTGAATATTACCCATTTTCGCCTGTGCGGACGAACCGACAAGGTTTTTGAGGATATCGGTAATTATATACGCCGTCTGCGGAGAGAAAACTATTCGTTTATCAACGCTTCCGTCGTAAATAATTTTTCCGTCGTGGGTTTCAATTTTGGTTATATATCTCGAATCGGAATATACGCCTTTGTTTGCAAAAACAGTATACGCCGAAACCATTTCTCTCATTGTAAAACCGTTCGTGACACCGCCGACCGCCAAAGGTGCGTAGTCGATTTTATCGGCTTCGACAAGGTTCTTTATTCCAAGCATCGTCTTCATGAAATCGTAGGAAGTTTCAATTCCTATTTCTTTAAGAAGCTTTGCC
>CAKSPP010000280.1 GCA_934481505.1 uncultured Eubacteriales bacterium | reverse complement strand
GCAAATAAACGCAAAAATAAACACAGAAATACCATTTTTTAATGGTATAGTAAAAATCGTCGAAAAAGAAGACGGCGAAAAGAAAAACGGCAACTGCGTCTTTCTTGAAAACACCGAAAATCTTCTTTTAAGAAACAGACAGCAGGGCGATGTTTTCAAAATCAAAAACGGAACAAAACCTTTGCGGCGAATTTTTATAGATAAAAAAATCCCGTCCGATATCAGGGGAAAACTTCCCGTTCTTGTGCAAAACGGCGAAATTATCTGGGCGGCAAAAGTCGGAGCAGCGTACCGCAAAAAAAATTCCGACTGCAAAATGTATGAAATAATATTTGATATATCTGAATAATAAAGAAAGAGGAAGGAAAAAATTATGAGCAAAATAGACGTTTTTATATCCGAAGAACAGCTTCAGAAAAGAGTGGAGGAACTCGGTGCGGAAATCACAAAAGAATATTCCGCTCCCGATAAAAATCTTCTTCTGGTCGCGGTTCTCAAAGGCTCCGTCGTCTTTATGGCAGACCTTATGAGAAACATTAAATGTAAATGTGCAATCGACTTCATGGCAACTTCAAGCTATGCTTCGGGTACCGTTTCTTCGGGAAATGTCAAAATAATAAAAGACCTCGACGTCAACCTTTCGGAATACGATGTCCTTATCGTCGAAGATATCCTTGACAGCGGATATACGCTGTCGAAACTTATGGAAATTCTCGAAACAAGAAGCCCGAAATCTCTTCGTCTCTGCACTCTTCTCGACAAACCCGACAGAAGAAAAGCGGATGTTCACCTTGATTTCAGAGGCTTTACCATTCCCGACGAATTTGTTATCGGCTACGGACTTGACTACGACGAAAGATACAGAAACCTTCCTTATATCGGAATACTGACCCTTGACGCCGAATAAAATAACCCAAGATATACCGACACTATGAAAACAACAGGAGGACCAGAAATTTGAAAAAATTCAGAGGAACGGTTTTTTATATAGCCGTATTTGTTCTTCTAATAGTCGTTGCTTCTTTTCTGTTTACACAGGCTTCAACAAAGCCCGTAAAATATTCCGACCTCGTAAAACTTTTTGAAAACGGGGAAGTCAGAAGCTTTGAAATAAAGGACAGAACCCTTATTTACGCTACATGGAAAGACAACCCCGAAGCGGATAAAGAAATAACGAAAAAGACCGAATATACGCTTTACAGCCCGACTTGGTTCATGGACGAAATCAAGCCCTATGTCGAAAAGCAGCTTGCCGACGGCACTTTGCAGAATTACGACCTTACGCCTAAGGCGGAAACCCCGATATGGGTTTCGATTCTTCCGTATATCTTCCTCGGCGGAATTCTGATTTTCTTCTTTTTCTATATGACAAATCAGATGAACGGCGGCGGAAAAGGAGCGATGAATTTCGGAAGAGCCCGTCTCAAAAACGGGAATACCTCCAAAAAGACAGTTACCTTTAACGATGTTGCCGGTGCGGACGAAGAACAAGAGGAACTGTCGGCAATCGTCGA
>CAKSPP010000279.1 GCA_934481505.1 uncultured Eubacteriales bacterium | reverse complement strand
TCCCGGTACAGGTAAAACTTATCTTGCAAAAGCCGTTGCGGGAGAAGCGGGCGTTCCGTTTTTCAGCATTTCGGGTTCCGACTTCGTCGAACTTTATGTCGGCGTCGGTGCGTCGCGTGTCCGTGATACTTTCGAACAGGCGAAAAAGAGCTCTCCCTGTATAATCTTTATAGATGAAATCGACGCTGTCGGTCGTCAGAGAGGTGCGGGTCTCGGCGGCGGACATGACGAAAGAGAACAGACCCTTAACCAGCTGCTTGTCGAGATGGACGGCTTTGAAGAAAATGAGGGCGTTATCGTTATGGCGGCGACAAACCGTCCCGATATCCTCGATAAAGCTCTTCTCCGTCCCGGACGTTTCGACCGTCAGATAGTCATAACTCTTCCCGATGTCAAGGCACGTTTGCAGATTCTTGAAGTTCACGCAAAGAAAAAGCCGTTGGGCGACGATGTAAACCTTGAAACCATCGCAAAAACGACCTCGGGCTTTGCTCCTGCGGATCTTGAAAATATCCTTAACGAAGCGGCTCTTCTTGCAGCAAGAAGAAAACGCGAAAAGATTATGATGTGCGATATCGAAGACGCCATGCTCAAAGTCGTTGTCGGCGTCGAAAAGAAATCGCGTAAAATTTCCGATAAGGAAAAGAAACTTACCGCATATCACGAAACAGGTCACGCGATTGTCAGCAGCAATCTTTCGTCGCAGGATCCCGTTCATCAGATTTCAATCGTTCCGAGGGGCGGTGCGGGCGGATATACCTATTATCTTCCGAAAGAGGATAAGAGCTATATGTCCAAAAACGAAATGATTGACGAAATCGTTTCACTTCTCGGCGGACGCGTTGCCGAATCCATTTTCCTTGACGACATATCGACAGGTGCTTCAAACGATATAGAAAGAGCTACCGATATTGCCCGTAAAATGGTTATGAGATACGGTATGAGCGATAAGCTCGGACCCATAGCTTTCGGAAATCCGCATGAAGAAGTCTTCCTCGGAAGAGATTTCGGTGAACAGAAGAACTATTCCGACGAAGTCGCTTTTGAAATAGACGAAGAAATCAAGAGTATTGTCGACAGTGCTTATAATAAAGCCAGAACTATCCTTACCGAAAACAGCGAAAAGGTTCACCTGATAGCAAACAAACTTATGGAAACCGAAAAGCTTTCGGGTGAGGAATTCAGAGAAATGTATTTCGGAAAAACGGAAGAAACGGAAAGCTCGGAAACTTCGGCTGAAACTTCTGCCGCGGCAGATTCCGAAACGGAACCATCTTCCGACGAAAACCGATAATTCACAATTTGTTCACGAAAAACCTATTGAAAAAACCGCCGACTTATGCTATAATATATAGGCTGATGTGAGTCGGCGACGTGCTGGTGTGGCTCAATGGCAGAGCAGCTGATTTGTAATCAGCAGGTTGTTGGTTCGACTCCGATCACCAGCTCCATATGGGGGAATTCCCGAGTGGCCAAAGGGGGCAGACTGTAAATCTGTTGTCAGTGACTTCGATGGTCC
>CAKSPP010000278.1 GCA_934481505.1 uncultured Eubacteriales bacterium | reverse complement strand
TCTTCATCATCGTTTTCATCTGTTCGAACGATTTGAGAAGTCGGTTTACGTCTTCGACTTTAAGTCCGCAGCCCGCCGCAATTCTCTTTTTGCGGGAAGCGTTTATTATTTCGGGATTTTCTCTTTCCGCAGGAGTCATCGAAAGGATTACAGCTTCGGTACGGCTTATCTGTTTTTCGTTTAATTCTGCACCTTTGAGAGCCTGTTTGTTTACTCCCGGCACCATTCCCATTATCTGGTCGAGCGGTCCCATATTTCTAAGCTGCTGCATATTGTCGAGAAAATCGTTTAAGTCCATCTTGTTTTTTCTGATTTTCTCTTCAAGTTCGAGAGCCTTTTTCTCGTCAAAGGATTTTTCCGCTTTTTCGATAAGAGAAAGAACATCTCCCATTCCGAGAATTCTCGAAGCCATTCTGTCGGGGTGGAAAGGTTCAAGATCTCCGAGCTTTTCGCCCGTACCCATAAACTTTATCGGTTTTCCGGTCACATATTTAACGGAAAGTGCCGCTCCGCCTCGAGTGTCGCCGTCGGTCTTTGTCAAAAGAACTCCGGTTATATCGAGTTCTTCGTCAAAGCTTTTCGCGACGTTTACTGCGTCCTGACCGGTCATTGCGTCGACGGTAAGAATGATCTCTCTCGGTTCGACAGCCGCCTTTATATCTTTAAGCTCGTTCATTAGAGCCTCGTCGATATGAAGACGCCCCGCAGTATCTAAAAACACCATATCATAGCCGTGGTCTTTTGCGTGGTTTACGGCTTTTTTCGCGATAGTAACGGCGTCGGTGCCTTCCGGCATCGTAAAGACAGGAACTCCGGCTTTTTCACCCATTACCTGCAACTGCAAAACAGCCGCCGGTCGATATATATCGCACGCTGCAAGAAGCGGGCGTTTTCCCATATTCTTAAAGTAGAGAGCAAGTTTTGCACAGTGCGTGGTTTTACCTGCCCCCTGAAGACCGCAAAGCATTACGACGGTCGGGGGTTTTGACGCAAAACGTATCTTATCGTTTTCGCCGCCCATAAAAGAAGTAAGTTCTTCGTTTACTATCTTTATAACCTGCTGTGCCGGAGTGAGACTTTCAAGAACATCGGCTCCGGTTGCTCTTTCGGAAACCTGAGCGACAAAGTCTTTTGCGACTTTGAAGTTTACGTCGGCGGAAAGAAGAGCCATACGTATTTCACGCATTACCTCTTTTACATCCGCTTCCGAAAGCTTGCCGCGGTTCTTTAATTTTCTGAATATATTTCCGAGTTTTTCGGAAAGGCTGTCAAAAGCCATTTCAAAAATCTCCTTAATCGTTGAGTATTGAATCGAAATCGGCAAGAATTGCCGTAAGGTCTTTAATTATTTCCGCAGGAAGATATTTTCGCTGTGCATAATCCTTTATTTCTTTAAGGGATTCGGAAGCACGCTTGATTTTGTCGTTGGTATCGGTCGTTTTCGCGACAACTCCGAGCTGTTCTTCCATATTGAGAAGAAGTTTTTCTCCCCTTTTTATATTGTCCCAGACGCCCTGTCTTGTAA
>CAKSPP010000277.1 GCA_934481505.1 uncultured Eubacteriales bacterium | reverse complement strand
CATGATAGGTGATATAATCGCATTTTTCGTAGATTTCTTTGAGGTCAGCCGCTTTGATAACGGAACGGGACATGTGCCATGCGGAATCAACCGAAATAAACGGGTCATATCCGTAAACCGTCATTCCGAGGTGGGTTGCCGCGGTCGCGACCATTGCACCGATTGCTCCGAGACCGACAACTCCGAGAGTTTTGCCTGCGATTTCGGGGCCCGCAAAGTTGCTCTTTCCTTTTTCGACGAGCTTTGCAACTTCGTCGCCCTGACCTTTAAGCGTCTGTGCCCAATTTATCGCGTCGACAACTTTTCTTGAACCGAGGAAAAGTCCGCAGAGAACGAGTTCTTTTACTGCGTTCGCGTTTGCTCCGGGGGTGTTGAAAACAACGATGCCTTTTTCGGAACAGGTGGGCAGGGGAATGTTGTTTACTCCGGCTCCGGCTCTTGCTATCGCGAGAAGGTTTTTATTTGCATCGAAATCGTAATCGTGAAGGGATGCGGAACGGACGAGAATACCGTCGGGTGTTTCGGTTTCTTCAACGGAAAAATTTTTGTTGAAAAGATCGGTTCCGCATTTTGCTATTTTATTAAGAGTTTTAATTTTATACATGATAGCCCTCACTTATTGTTTTTTTCGAAGTCTTTCATAAAGGCTACGAGTTTTTCAACGCCTTCAACGGGCATTGCGTTGTAGATACTTGCTCTCATTCCGCCGACGGTGCGGTGTCCTTTGAGGTTTACAAAACCTGCGGCAGCGGCTTCCGATACGAATTTTGCGTCAAGATCGGCGTTTCCGGTAACGAACGGAATGTTCATTATCGAACGGGAAGACCCTTCGACCGTCGCATTGAACATCTCTGAAGAATCGAGGAAGTCATAAATGAGTTTTGCCTTTTTACGGTTGATTTCGCCCATTTTTTCAAGTCCGCCGATAGATTCGACCCATTCAAGCACGAGCTTGCACATATAGATCGCAAAGGTCGGGGGAGTATTATACATCGAATTGTTCTTTACATGGATATCGTATTTGAACATTGTCGGTGTGAAATCTTTCGAATAGCCGAGCAAATCTTCTCTTATAATGACGACGGTAAGACCTGCGGGACCCATATTCTTCTGTGCTCCGGCAAAGATAAGACCGTATTTCGAAACATCAACGGGTTCACTCAAAATGCAGGAAGAAAGGTCTGCAACAAGGGGAACATTTCCGGTTTCGGGAAGAGTCGGGAACTTTGTTCCGTAAATGGTGTTGTTTTCGCAGATATAGAAATAGTCCGCGTCGGGGTTGAATTTCGAACTGTCAAGTTCGGGAATATAGCTGAAAGTTTTGTCTTCGGAAGAAGCAACAACATTGACTTCTCCGTATTTCTGAGCCTCGTCGCGTGCTTTTTTAGCCCACATACCGGTGAGGACGAGGTCGATTTTGCCTTTTTTCATAAGGTTGAGGGGGATCATCGCAAACTGTGACGATGCACCGCCCTGCAAGAAAAGAACCTTGTAGTTGTCGGGTATCTGCATTACGCGGCGAAGAGCTGCTTCTGCACC
>CAKSPP010000276.1 GCA_934481505.1 uncultured Eubacteriales bacterium | reverse complement strand
GAAAAGATACGCCCGAAGATGATTGTCAAGAGTGTTCCGCTTTTCGCTGTCGTCCCCCTGACAGAGAAGTCCCTGCGGTTTTTCCATAAGAATAATGTTTTCGTCTTCGTAAACAACGCCGAACGACGGAGTTATTCCGGCAAGAAAATCTTTTCCGTAGGTCGGTTCCCCGTCGAAAAACTCATCGCTTATATAAAAGGAAAGAACATCTCCTTTTTTCAAAACAGCATCTTTCTGCGATGTCTTTTTTCCGTTTATACGAACGCATTTGAGCCGCAGATATTTATATAAAAGCGACGGCGGCATCGTTTTGAATTTTTTCGACATAAACTTATCGAGACGCTGCCCCGCGTCGTTTTCGGAAATTATGACTTCTCTCATTTTCTGCTCCGTAATTTATTTACACCCGGACAAAAGTCCGGGTGCTTCGTTTTTACTGTTTTTTACCGAGGAATGCAGCCCCGATAATGCCGGCGTCATTTCCGAGAGCCGCAGTTTCGAGTTTCTGAGCCGGATGAAGATCTCCGCCGTAAGAATGTTTTCTCAAAAATTCTCTTAAAGGTTTCAGGAGATATTCGCCCTCGTTGCAGATACCGCCGCCGATTATTAAAATTTCGGGACGGAAAATGTTGATAATATCGACAAGACCTTCGCCGATATACTGAATATACTTATCGACAACCGCCTGACCTGCTTCGTCGCCCTCTTTTGCTGCGATAAACGCTGTTCTTCCGCTTACTTTGTCAAGCGTTGCGATCTTATTCATATAAGATTCGGGATGAGCTTCCATTGCTCTTTTTGTCTGGCGGATAAGAGCGGTTGCGGAAGCATAAGCCTCCCAGCAGCCTCTTCTGCCGCAGGAACAAGGCTCTCCGCCGTGCATAAGCATGATATGACCGAGTTCTGCACCTGCCGAATACTGTCCTTCGTAAAGCTGCCCGTTAATAATAACGCCGCCTCCGACGCCCGTTCCGAGAGTAATAACAACGACATTTTTATATCCTTTTGCGGCACCTGCGACAACTTCGCCGAGAGCCGCCGCATTTGCGTCGTTCGTCATATAAACGGGTTTGTCGATATAGGACTGCAATATTTCACGCATTTTGATATTTTCTTTTTCCGCGAAATTGTTTGCGTAGACAAGAACACCGTTTTTGCTGTCAACCGAACCGGGAGTTCCGATACCTATCGAAATAATCTCGTCGAGGCTTACATTGAGTTCTTTGAGCAAATCGAGAACGCAGTGTGCCATATCTTTGAGGATATCTTTGAAAGGTCTTTCGTTTCCGGTTTTTACCGATTTCTTTCCGACGATATGACCGTCTTTGTCAACAACTCCGACGGCGATATTCGTTCCGCCGAGGTCAATTCCAACATAATACATTTTATTCACCTATATTCTGTCCTTTTCTTCCGTTTTTTATTGCCTGATAATATACTTTAAGAACGCTTTTTGCGAAATTTTCCGTAGAATATTCGTCCGCTTTCGCAAGAGCCGCTTCTTTCATTTGCTGTTTTTCTTCGGGCGAAAGATTATAAAATTTCATAACCGCGTCGACAAGTTC
>CAKSPP010000275.1 GCA_934481505.1 uncultured Eubacteriales bacterium | reverse complement strand
TTACAAAGGCATGGGGAAAGCGAAACCCTACCTCATTTTTTCCCTTACCGACGAAACCTTTTCGCTCGTATGTTCACCGTGGCTTCCCGACAATATCGACAGAAAAAAATATTTTCTCACACTCTCCGCCCTCAATCAATCCTATTGGATTATCGGTTCGACCCTCGGAGCTCTTATCGGGACGGCTCTTCCCTTTGACACCACGGGCGTCGATTTCTCGATGACAGCCCTTTTCGTTATTATTTTCGTTGAACAGTGGGAAAAAGCCGACAATCACCTGCCCGCCATAACCGGCGTTGCGGTAACGTCTCTTTGCCTGCTTATTTTCGGTTCGGAAAACTTCCTTATCCCGTCGATGATTGCAATAGCGGTTCTCCTCTTTGCGGAAAAGCGTTTTATAATAAGGGAGGAGAAAAAAGATGCCGTCGAATAGTTACATAATCATAACAATTGCGATAATGGCGGTCGTCACCGCTCTCATCCGTTTTTTCCCGTTTATTCTTTTCACAAAAAAGGTGCCGAAACCTGTCGAATATCTCGGAAAAGTCTTACCGTTCGCCCTCATGGGAATGCTTGTCGTTTATTGCCTTAAAGGCGTTTCGTTTATAAAGTATCCCTACGGAATTCCGGAAGCGATAGCGATAGCGGCGGTTGCCCTTCTCCATAAATGGAAGCACAACACTTTTCTTTCGATAATTTCGGGGACGGTTCTTTATATGGTTCTGGTGCAGGTTGTCTTTTAACCCCTTGACATTTTACTGTTCGTCGGTTATAATACAGTGGAGGTCGAAAAATGAAATATTCGGCATTGTTCGATTTTATAAAGAAGAGCGGAAAAGACAAAATTTCGCTTTCTTTTGACGAAACGGAAAAATTGCCAGAATTCCTCTCGACCACTCTTTTTTACGGTATAAAAAAGAGTTAATAGGATATAAAATAAAAATATCAATGAAAGAAAAAACAGTAACGTTTCAAAAAGAGGAACAAAATGACATCGCATAAATGGAATCTTGCAGATACGATAACATCGTTAAGAATAGTCGCCTGTCTCATTCTCATATTTATTCCGCTTGAAACAGTATGGTTTCTCGTAATTTACACAATCGCAGGAATTTCGGACGTCGTTGACGGAACGATTGCCCGAAAGCTCGGAAAGTCAAGCGATTTCGGAGCGACCCTCGACAGCATTTCGGATCTCGTGTTTTACAGCGTTATGATTTTGAAAATGATGCCGAAACTTATAAAAACGCTTCCCGGGATAATCTGGTATGAAGTTGCTCTCGTTCTTGTAATAAGAATTGCGGCGTATATCGCGGCGGCTGTAAAATACAAGAGATTTGCTTCCGTTCACACCTGGTTAAACAAGCTTACCGGTGCGGGAGTTTTTGGTCTTCCCTATGCCTTTGCTTTTTCGATAGGCGTGCCTTACAGCTTTGTTGTCTGCACGATAGGGCTTATTTCTTCGACCGAAGAACTGCTTATCCACCTTTGCACGAAAGACTATGACAGAAGAATAAAATCCGTTTTTGATATTAAAAAAATAAAGTAAAGACAGAAAGACCTCACTTCAAAAG
>CAKSPP010000274.1 GCA_934481505.1 uncultured Eubacteriales bacterium | reverse complement strand
TTCCGAAATGCTCGAAGATATCGAACACGCATACGCCGTTACCGTTCATAAAAGCCAAGGGAGCGAATTCGACGCGGTTATCCTGCCTTTGTGGGCAGGCCCCGAAATGCTCTACACGAGAAATCTTCTCTATACGGCGGTAACCCGAGCAAAAAAAATAATGATCATCGTAGGTTCGCAGGAAAAGCTTGATATGATGATAAAAAACAACTATACAAACAAGCGTTACAGCGGACTTAAATTCAAGATAGAAGAGCTGTCAAAATGAAAAGACGTTCGACTTTTTTAAGAAAAGTTTCCGCGGTTTTGTTTACCGAACATTGCGTTTCCTGTCAGAAAACCGTTTCGGTTTTCAACAAAAGCGGATTCTGCGGCGAGTGCGAAAAGGAACTTTCCTTTTTCGAAAATCCCGTTTTTGAAAATGAGAAAGGCGAAATCCTTGTTTCCTGTGCTGCGTATTCTTCGGTTTGGAGAAGAACTATCCTTAATTTCAAATTCGGTTCGGACAAATGTGCGGGTCGGCTGCTCGCCGAAAAGCTTGCGGAGACGATCGAGAAAAATATCGACATAAAGACCGTTGACGGAATATTGTTCGTTCCCGTTTTCAAACTTCGCGAAAACAGAAGATTCAATCAGTCGGAATATCTTGCCCGCAAGGTCGGAAGAATGTTGTCTTTTCCGGTTTACCGTCATCTTAAAAAGAGACGGGATATCAAAAGCCAGACAGCGTGCAAAACTTCTGCGGAGAGAATGAAAAACGTTGAAGGTGCTTACGGAATTTCTTTCTTTGCAAGGAGAAGAATTTCGGGGAGAACCTTTATCGTTATCGACGACGTCGAAACAACGGGTGCGACTTTGTCGGAATGCGGAAAAGTCCTTGCCGAAAACGGTGCCGCAAAAGTTTATTACGCAACGGCGGCAAGAACCGTTCTTTCTTATGCGGTGTCCCGAAAAATTCTCCGTCCCGGAAACGGCGACGGCAGATTTGTTACTTTGAAGAAGAAATGGAAAAAACCCGATAATTTCGAAAAAGCGGCGAAAATAAGAATTATGAAAAACGAAATTTTCGGGAATATAAAAAGCAGGGTGTGAATATGGAAAAAACCAATGTAATGAGGTTGCTTGACCAAAAAAAGATAAAATACGAGGGCAGGGATTACCATAACAGCGAGGCAATTTCCGGCGTCGAAGTCGCGGCGGCTTTGGGTGAAGATCCGGCGACCGTTTTCAAAACGCTTGTGACGGTCGGAGCGTCAAAAAAGAATTATGTATTCGTCGTTCCCGTCGCAAAAGAACTCGACCTTAAAAAAGCGGCAAAAGCCGTCGGCGAAAAGAGTATTGCGATGATAAAATCAAAAGAACTGCTGCCTCTTACGGGCTATATTCACGGCGGCTGCTCTCCCGTCGGAATGAAAAAACAGTTTAGGACAACCGTTGATATCTCCGCCGAAGATAAGCCCGAAATCTCGGTAAGTGCGGGCAAAATCGGCTTTCAGATAACATTGTCGCCCGAAGAATTAAAAAAGGCGGTACCTTTCGAATATAAGGATATAACCGAAGATGAATAAAGCCGAAACATACGAATTTTTA
>CAKSPP010000273.1 GCA_934481505.1 uncultured Eubacteriales bacterium | reverse complement strand
CTGTAATATCGAGCGTCTACCCTCGGAATGGCGTCGGTTATCGCAGTTTTCAGGACATTCAGAGCCTTTGCTTCATCGTCTATTGCTATTATTCTCATTTTTTATTGCTCCCTTCGGAATTCTTATCGTCGCGGTTGTTCCAAAACCCGGTGTGCTTTCTATTTCAAGGCTGCCGTTGCAAATCGTTTGCAGTCTGTTTCTTACATTTTCTATTCCTATATGCGGCCTGCCGTCGTCCTTTTTTACGGACGGGTCAAAGCCCACGCCGTTATCGGTTACTCTGACCACATACTCGTTTTCTTCTTCTTTTGAAGATATCTTTATCGTTCCGCCCTCTTTTTTCTTGCAGATACCGTGCCTTACGGCGTTTTCGACAATCGGCTGCAATGTTAAGGTCGGCATTCTGAAATCTTCTGTTTCGATATCATATTCAATGTTTATCCGCTCTTCAAACCTTATTTTTTCAAGTTCGAGATAGTGCTCTGCGTGGTCGAGAACCTTTGAAAAGGGGATAGGTGCTTTCTGATAAAGCGATTCGATGTTTCCGCGAAGGAATTTTGCGAATTCGGAGGCGGCATGTTCCGCTTCGGGGGCTTTCCCTGCGGCAAGATCCTGAATCGCACAGAGCGAATTACATAGAAAATGCGGCTGTATCTGCGAAAGCATTACTTCCATATTTGCGTTGTAAAGCTGTTTTTCCGTTTCTTCGAGTTTGTGAGCCTGCGTAAGGTGGAAATTTATAAAAATAACGAGAAGAGCAACGGTTGAGGAAATATTGAAAATATGAATGTTGCTGTTGAATATCTGAATAACGGTTGCGGCAAGGGGCATCAGAATGTCGGAAATAAGAGAAATGAACTGAGAAAGATCGAGCTTTTTTCTGTTTTTCAGAATTATTACGGTGTTTATCGCCATCGTCGCGAGAATATAGAATCTCGATACCCAAAAATACGGACCTCTGACATAAACTCCTTTTGTGTATGTAAAGAAAAATCCGAACGGGATAGAAACTGTCGTCAAAACAATGCCGGCATAACAAAGAGTAGCTACCGCATGAAAAATCGTTCGTTCTTTCTTTTTTTCATATTTCATATTACACAAAAGGAACTTCGTGAAATGGATAATCATTATGAACGACATCGAATAGGAAATATAATATATGAACAGCAGCAGATGATCGGGAACGCCCTTTCCCATAAGGATAAAGGTCAGAACGTCAAGAGCTAAGGCGAGCAGGTTTGTGGTTGCCATGCCGATAAACGCCATATGTGCTTTTTTATCGGGAAAGTTATTCGATATGCAGGCAATAAATATAAGTGCACAGATCACCATGCCGAAAATGTCGAGGGCAGTGTTGGCGACGGTCATAATATGCCTCCTTGGCTTTGATTCAATATATATTATAACATAAAAAAATCGGTTTGAAAAGGGTTTTTCGCCAAAAAATGAATTTTATTTGTGATTTTTGTGTTTTTTATGAATTCATATTCCTCTGTCGGCATACAATCTGAAAGAACGAGAATTTCTTTCGGAGGATAATATGCGGCTCGCGGTTTTTATTTTTCTTTCTGTTTATATGGGAGGATTTGCGGTATTTCGCGGAATCGGAGAGACGCAGATATGTCTGCGG
>CAKSPP010000272.1 GCA_934481505.1 uncultured Eubacteriales bacterium | reverse complement strand
CTTTTATATCGTTGCGGTAATCGCGGTTTATATCTCGGTTTTCTTCAAAAAAAGAGCCCCGATATTCACAATTCTCTGCTTATCGGCGGGCTTTGAAATATTCAATTTGTTTTCTCCCGCAATTTCTTACGGCGAAAGATACACATATTCTCTTTTTTCCGCGTCGGGAAATCTTACGGCAACAATAAAAACCGTTGTGATTATCGGCGTTTTAACTCTCGCAGCACTCTGTTTCGGAATAAAAAGCAAAGCCGCAAAAATTGTTTTTCGTACTTTTACAATAGCTTTGCCGATTGCCTTTATTATCTTTGAGTTTGTTACGCTTTCAAAGCTTGACGCTTCGGATATTATGAATTTTACCGATAAAATCGAAGCTTCTTTGGCTTTTGATCTGTTAAGATTTACTCCCGCGGTTATGTTTTCCTTTATTCCGGAAGCAAGGTTATAACCGAGACTTCCGGGGTATTGAAAAATCTTAAAGGAACGGGATAGCTTCCGAGCCCCGAACTCACAAACATTTTACTTTGACCGAAAGAATAAAGTCCCTTAACATATTTTCCCGCAAGGTCGGGAAACCATGTTTCGCCGTCATACAAAGCACCTATCCCGGGCAGTCTGAAAAGTCCGCCGTGAGTGTCTCCGCAAAGGGAAAGATCCATTCCGAATGCCGCAAATTTGCTGAATTTCTGCATATGAGCAAGCAAGAGGCAAAAATGTGCGTTATCTTTTTCAAAAGCGTTTTCAAGGTTAAACGTCGACGAAAAATAAACATTTGTAATTCCGTAAATATGAATATTCGTATTTCCGATAACAACAAGTTCGTCTTCGTATTTTAAGACATTTACGCCGTTTTTTTCAAGAATATTGAGGAATTCTTTATTGTTGTCGTGTTCTCCGTTTACGAAATAGACGCGGAATTCCTTGGCAAGTTCCGAAAGCAACGATATTGCGACTTCTTCCCCTTTACCGTCTCCGTAGGTAAACATATCGCCCGTTACGGCGACAATATCGGGATTTTCTTTACGAACGGCGTCAAGCAGCCGTTCGTTATTTTTTCCGAAAGACATACCGTGCAAATCGGAAAGCTGCACAATTTTTATTTCATTGTTGATTTTACTGCTGCGGATTTCGGTATGAGTAACTTCAAGAGAAAATGTGAAATACACCCATGCCGCAGCGAGTATAAGCAAAACCGAAATAATCACGATATAACGTTTCTTTATTTTCATATAAAACCTCGTCTTGCGGATAAAACCGAATCTTACGGAAACAAAAAGCGATAGATTTCTCTATCGCTTTTTTATTTTTGCCTGTGATTATACTGGATAAACTCCGTTTTTCTTGTCGCCGTGTTCTGCGTCGATACCGTATTTCTGTGCCTGACGGTATTCAAAGAACTTAATTGCGACAGGTCCGAAGAGTGCGTAAGAAAGAACATCTTCATCCTGTTCGATATACGGTTTTATCTCTTCACGCAGTTTGTCGAGTTCCGGTTCGAGAAGGTCTGCCGGACGGACTGTTATCTGCTTTTCGTCGCCGATTATCTGCTTTATGAATTCGGGCTTTATGGGAACCGGAGTTCTTCCGTATTCGCCTTTTACAAGTCCCTTGAATTCCTTTGAAACATTCTGATATCTGCCG
>CAKSPP010000271.1 GCA_934481505.1 uncultured Eubacteriales bacterium | reverse complement strand
CTGCGCCAAGGTCTGCCCCTACACCGCTATAATAAGCAGAAAACGCCCCTGTGAAAATGCCTGCAAGATCAAGGCGATAAGCATGGACGAAAACAGAGCGGCGGCAATCGACAACAGCAAATGTATTTCCTGCGGAGCGTGCGTTTATCAGTGTCCGTTCGGAGCAATCAGCGATAAATCCTTTATTCTCGACGCTATCGACATTATCAAAAAGAGCGAAAACAACACGAAATATAAAGTATTCGCGGTTGTGGCACCGTCGATTTCGAGCCAGTTCACTTATGCTAAACTCGGACAGGTTATAAAAGGACTCAAAGAACTCGGTTTCCACACCGTAATCGAAGCGGCTCTCGGTGCCGATATGGTCGCCGACGCGGAATCCGCCGAACTTGCGGAAAAAGGCTTTTTGACAAGTTCCTGCTGCCCCGCGTTTGTAAGCTATATAGAAAAAGCGTTCCCTGCTCTCCTGCCGTTTGTATCGCACAATCTCTCCCCGATGGCGGCGATCGCAAAATACATAAAAGAGCACGAAGCACCCTGTAAAATCATATTTATAGGTCCCTGCACCGCAAAGAAAGCGGAAGTTCAGAAAGAAGAAGTCAAAAAATATGTTGACGTCGCTTTGACTTTCGAAGAATTGCAGGCACTTTTCGACAGCAAAGAAGTCGATATTACAACACTTTCCGAAGATGTTCTCGACAACGCTTCTTATTTCGGAAGAATCTTTGCCCGCTGCGGCGGTCTTTCGGACGCGGTTGCCGAAGGACTTAAAGAACACGGTTCCGATTTCGAACTCAAAGCCTGCTCATGCGACGGAATCGAAGCCTGCCGCGTAGCTCTCCTCAAAAAGAGCAAAAACCTGCTTGACGCAAACTTCATCGAAGGTATGGCGTGCGTCGGCGGCTGTATAGGCGGTGCCGGATGTCTTACGCACGGCGAAAAGAACAAAGCCGAAGTCGATAAATACGGAAGAGAAGCTTACGAAAAAACGATTGCGGACGCTATCTCCGTTCTCAAAAAAGACTGATAAAAAAACGGAGAGTTTCAACTCTCCGTTTTTTTATCAGCTGAAGGGCTGTAAAAACATTTGTTTTTACAGCCCTCATTTTTATATTCAGTTCAGTTCGTAACCCGGCCAATGAGCAAGATAACGGGTAAGAAGCAAGCGGTCATGTCCGGTAACTTTTCCGTCGCCGTCTATATCGGCAGCGTCTTCGTCAATGCCTTCGGCAAGAGCATCCGCCCACTTTGCAAGCCAGCGTGTAAGCAGGAGTCTGTCCTGTCCGTTGACTCTGCCGTCGCCGTTTACATCGCCGAGAAGAACAGGCGATTTTTCTTCATGCGACGAAATGCTGATATACATTGATGTGAAGTTATAGAAGTTGCCACAGTCATCGGTTTTTACGGAGTTTATGGAATAATTCATAAATCCGAGAGAGGTTCTTGCAATACCGTAGAATTGTCCGTTGTCTGATTCGATTTCGGTAACGGAGATAAAGGATATTGTATCTTCGGTTCCGTCCGCATAGGTAATTTTTATCGACATTCCCTTTCCTGTTTCGGAGGGTTTGACAAGTTCGAAGGACTTGGCATCTTCCAATGATATCATTGTAACCGTATCAAGATCGCAAACAGCACCATTATAGAAG
>CAKSPP010000270.1 GCA_934481505.1 uncultured Eubacteriales bacterium | reverse complement strand
AATATAATGAAAACGCAGAATAAAGTTTTCGTAAAATTTAGTTCTCAAAGTTTTCTGCCTCCCTTACCGCTCATACGGACTCTAATATTATAGAAACAGTCGAAAAGTCCGACGAGAGAGAAAAGATTGGAAACGATGGTCGTGCAGAGAATAACGCAGACAATACAGGTTATGACGCGGATAGGCTTCTTAACCTCTTTTAAGGACATAAAGCTCATAAGTACGGCAATGCCTTCAACGGCGAAGATATAATTCATTACCGCGACAAAAATACTTAATCCGAACGCAAATTCGCCCGACTCGTCGCTCAAAAGATACGCAAGATTTGCAAGAATGAAGAATATTCCTCCGGGAATGCTTACGCGAAGGTCTCTGACTTTTCCGAAGTATTTAAGGGTTTCGGGGTCTTTGCCGTATTTTGAAGCATACAGATTTCTTGTAATGACAAAACCTAAAAGCACACTGCAAAGGCAGAGAACCGCATAGAAAACGGGGAGCCCGACAAGCAGCTGCGAAAACATCGTCGAAACATATTCGGTACGGCTCATATTGAGAATCGAAATTCCGTTTGCGGCAAGAGTATCAAAGGTTTCTCCGAGAACGTTTTTCATTCCGGCAAAAACCGGAGCAAGAGCAACGTCAAATGAAAACGGATTGCTGTTTTCGAAAACATAGATAATTCCCGACGCCAAAACCGTGACGGTAGTTGCGATAAATCCCTCGGCAACAAAGGAATTAAGAGGTCTTTTCGATGAAATACATATAAAGAACGCCGTTCCGGCAGGCAAAAAGACCGAAATAAACAAAGCGGTCTGCCATACGCTGTTTGTCAGTAAATAAATGATAACGGCGACAAAAACGGCATATATAAGCCCAAGGCTCTGCCCTCCCCTGTGCATTGCCGTTCCGAAAAACGCGGAAGCGACGGCGAGCATCGGGAAATAGAGAACGGGACTTTTCGTCACGAACACGATAGCGGTGCAAAGAGTGACGACAAGAAGATAAATCGCCGACTCTTTGAATCCTGCTTTTGCCGCATTCCGTGTTTTCTCATTGGTATTTTTATTCATTAAGATTCTCCGATAGTAAAAAAGGTAAAATTATCACATTGTAAATTGTATTATAGCATATAAAATCGCAAATTGCAAGAGCGATTTACGGAAGATATTTGTTATATCGTTGACATTTCGCAAAACCTTTGGTCAGGCAAAGTCAGAAAATTTTGAATTTTTTGTAAAAACTGGAAGAAATGACAAAAAAACTCTTGACAACCGAAGGGTTGCGTTGTAATATATATACAGAATTTTTAGCACTCAACACATAAGAGTGCCAGAAACCGAAATAGTTAAATCATTTTCAAAATACAAAAGGAGGAAATTCGTTATGACGATTAAACCCTTGGCAGACAGAGTCGTTGTAAAACTCGTCGAAGCGGAAGAAAAAACCGAAGGAGGCATTATCCTTACAGGCTCGGCAAAAGAAAAGCCGCAGTTCGCTGAAGTTGTCGCTGTAGGCCCCGGCGGAAAAGTAGACGGAAACGAAGTCGCAATGTATGTTAAAGTAGGCGACAAAGTAATCACCAGCAAATATTCCGGAACAGAGGTAAAACTCGACGGAGAAGAATATACCATAGTAAAGCAGGAAGATATTCTTGCTATCGTAGAATAAGGACAGGAGGTC
>CAKSPP010000269.1 GCA_934481505.1 uncultured Eubacteriales bacterium | reverse complement strand
TATCGTCGGAACTCTCATCGATGTTTCCGACGGAAAAATAAAAGCCGAGGATATTCCCGAAATACTTAAAGAAAAAAAACAGACTCCGGGTTTTGCGGCACCTCCGCAGGGACTGTTTTTATACAGGGTGTATTATGAAGACTGAAACTTTGAAGCAGATATCGGTTGCTCGTAAAATAATACTCTGCACCGTCGTTGTTTACATTGTTGCGTTTTTTGCACTTAACGCTTCCAAAATATCGGCGGATAATGTAATGCGGCTTTTTTACGATTTCGACTGCGTTATAAAAAACAGACAGGCTTCCGAAACGATTGAGTTTGAAGAGTCTGACGGCAATTCGTTTTATTCTTTCAAGAACGGCCTTGTCACTCTTACGACTGGCGGCGTTTCGGTTTATAACGAAAAGGAATATAAAATATCCGAATTTCCCGCAAACTACACTGATTCCGTAATAAAAACGGCAGGGGACAACATATTTATTTTTACGAGAGGCGGCTCGACTGTTACTCGGACAAACAGCTTTGATGTTGAACTTTCAAAAGATATCGGAAGCAAGATAGTAAACCTTGCGGCGGATAAAAGAGGCTATGTTTCGGTTATCTCCGATGCATACGGTTATAAGGGCAGACTGACGGTTTTCAATAAGTCGCTCGAAGAACTTTATTATTGGGATATTTCCGCATATTATCCGATGTATACCGAATTCGTTTCGGGAAACACCGTTGCGGTAATTTCTCTTTTGCCCGATAAGGAATCCTGCGACACGGTCGTCACTTTTATAAATTATACGACAGGCGAAGAGGTCGCAACATATACAGCCGAAGATGTTGTTCCGTATGATGTATATAAACGCGGAGACGGGAAAATCGACATTTTTACAAGCGGCGGCCTTTACGAACTTACACTTGACAAATTTGAAAAAATCATAGATAATATATCCGTCGATATGTCGCATTACGCGATAAGCGATTCTTATTTCGTTGTTGCGGAATATGCGGATAAATCGGCAAATTCGTCCGTTATCCGTGCTTATGATAAGAGCGGAGCGGAGCTTTTCTCGGAAAATTCCGAAAATATCAGAGCTCTTGAATGTAATTCCGAGTATATATTCGTTTCTTCCGGAAAAACCGTTTATGTTTTTGACAGAACGGGTAATATTATTTTTGAACAGGAAGAACAGTTCTATATACAGAATATAATTGCCGTTGACGGCGGAGCATATCTTATAGGCAGCGACTCCGCAGTCAAGATAAATCTTTAACCCAATCTTTGAAAGGAGGGGCTTTTGCCCGTCACAGTATGGATATTGCCGTTTCAACAGGTATAGATATTTCTCTTATAGCAGTTTTTATTATCACCGTCGTTATTTCAGTTAAAAAAGGACTTATAAAGTCCCTTATAGGTCTTGTCGGAAATTTGCTTGCAGCAGTTGCCGCTTTGGTTTTTTCCGCACCTTTCGGGTCTTATATAAGCACGAATTTCCTTTTTTCTCCGATGCGTCAGTGGATGGTAAACATGCTTTCACCGACCGCTCAGGGAACCGCGGCGTCAATTTCGAATCTCAATTTTGACGAACTGTTTTCGGATATGCCGAAATTCTTTTCTGATATAATTTCGGGTTTGGGACTTAATTCCGCAGACCTTGCCGAAAAATACAACGCACTGAAAGTCAATGGTGCGGACG
>CAKSPP010000268.1 GCA_934481505.1 uncultured Eubacteriales bacterium | reverse complement strand
CCCGTATACGGAACCTTGGTTTTTATTTCTGCAATGTCGCAACCGGCTTTATCGGCGATTTTCTTCGCGATTTTTGCGGTGTTTCCCGAAAGAGAATAATATACAAGAAGTTTTTTCATTTTTGCACCTTCCTTTTTTCTTTATTGTAGCACTCGGAGTTTGCTCCAAGTCAAGAGGAGAAAGGTGAACTTTTTGTGAAATAACAAAAAAGAAGACTGCCTTATCAGCCATCAGCCAAAGCAGTCTTCTTTCATCTTGTTTTTGTCAGGCGTCAAGTTTGGAAATTCCGTCAAGGACAGCCTTGTATTTTTCCGTGACTTCCGCAAGAAGTTCTGCCGCCCCATCGGTTTTTCCCGCACGCAGAATTTCTGTGAGAGCCGCAGACGGTGTGTAAAGGTCGGAAAATCCGAGATTTAAGCAAAGCCCTTTGAGGGTGTGAGCCGCTCTGAAAGCTTCTTCGACAGCCCCGCTTTTTAAGGATTCTTCAAGCGTCTGAAAACTCTTGTCGTCGGGAAATTTCAAGAGAAATCGTTTGATTATCCCGTCGCTCATCAGGTGTTTTTTGACGTCCTCGTAGTTTCCGCCGACTTCGGCGTAAAATTGTTCAAGATTCATTTTTATCTCTTTCTTTACGGACATATTTTAATATTGCTTCCGTAAGTTTTTCTGCGTTTATCGGTTTGGCGATATGCTCGTCCATTCCGGCTTTTTTACATTCCGCAATGTCCTCTTCGAAAAGATTTGCGGTCATCGCGAATATCGGGATTGTCTTCGCGTCGGGTCTGTCAAGCCGGCGGATAACTTTCGTCGCCTCAATTCCCGTCATTTCGGGCATCATAACATCCATTAAGATAAGGTCGAATTCCCGCGGCAGGGAGGAGGTGAACGCCGAAACGGCATCTTTTCCGTTTGTAACGCAGGTGACCGTCGCTTTCTTCTCCTTGAGAATAAACTCGGCGATTTCCGCGTTGAGCTCGTTATCTTCCGCCATAAGGATATTTATGCCGTCAAGATTCTGCGTCTCTTTCGGTTGTTCTTCGGTGACTCTTTCTGTCGGTTCAAGAGGAACTGTAATTGTGAATTTCGTTCCGACGCCCTGTTCGCTTTCAACGGCGACCGTTCCGCCCATTACAGCTGTCAGTCTTGAAACGACCGAAAGTCCGAGACCGATACCTCCGAATACGTTTTTCGTCACCGCGTTTTCCTGAGAAAACGGCTCGAACATATGTTTCTGATATTCGGGGCTCATTCCGATTCCCGTGTCTTCGCAGATGAATTCGATATAGGTTTTTCCGTCCGATTCTTTTTCGGTAAAGGAAGTTGTTATCTTTCCGCCGTCTTTATTATATTTCACGGCGTTTGTCATAATATTGAGGATTATCTGTCTGAAATAGAGGTCTGCACCGATAAACGCTTTATGCTCGGTCTTGATTTCGGGAGGCTCGACCGTAACGTTTTTGGCGAGAGCCTGAACCGAAACGATAGAAGAAACTTCGGAAACTTCCTTTTCAAGAACGAATTCCGATTTCTTGAATTCCGTTTCTCCCGCGTCAAGTTTGTTTATCGTTAAGATATCGTCCACAAGCTCTATTAAGAATTCCGCGGCTTCGAGAGTTTTTGCGTTGCAATAGTCTCTATTTTCGGTGTCGTTTCTGTTTTTCTGTGCGATTTTCGTCATTCCGATAATGACGTTTATCGGTGTTCTTACGT
>CAKSPP010000267.1 GCA_934481505.1 uncultured Eubacteriales bacterium | reverse complement strand
TTAGCTGCTCCGGCTTCGATATAAACTTCGCCGTTTTCCTTTGTCGGGAATGCTGCAATAAGAGTCTTGAAGTAATCTGTGAAGAATACTTTATCAGCATCCTGTCCGCCGTAAGTCCAAGCGTCCCAAGCTGCGACGATTGCATTAAGAGTATCGGCAGAGGGAGCTGCGGTGTAAGCTGCAAGTCTCTCTGTAAGGAGAGTGGTTATTGTTTTGTTTTCCAAAACATCTGTTGCTGCAGTGTTATCAAGGTAGTTGATTATTGCCTGTGTTGCGGAAATAACCTGTTCCTTGATCTTAACTTCGTATTCAACGATAGTTGCGTTGTATGCGTTGATAAGTTCATTAAGGTCGGATGCTGCCGAAACATAAGCTGCGTCGGATTCAGCAACGTCTTCGGTAAAGCTGTCAGCCTGACCTGCGGGTCTGTACTGAGTAAATCCTACCGTGCCGTATTTAGCAAGAGTTGCTTCTGCTTCGACTACTGCCGCGTCAAGGTCTGCTTTTGCGGTTGCGTCGCCGCCGGCTTTGACTGCCTTAGCCTCTGCGATCTTTGCTTCGAGGTTTGCATAAGAGGTAAGTTTGCAAACTGCTTTCAAATGATCAATTGCATTCTGGAGTGCTGCATAAGCCGCACTCGAAGTGGTAGCAGTATTCATTGCGTTACGTCCGATTACTTTGATAGAATCGTCGTTGCCGCTGTCATAGTCTGCACTCGGTCCGTAGTTGTTGACATAAAGAGTGTCAGCAACTTTAACCATGTACTTCTGAACTATGTCTCTCGGGCTCTTCTTAGCTGCTCCGGCTTCGATATAAACTTCGCCGTTTTCCTTTGTCGGGAATGCTGCAATAAGAGTCTTGAAGTAATCTGTGAAGAATACTTTATCAGCATCCTGTCCGCCGTAAGTCCAAGCGTCCCAAGCTGCGACGATTGCATTAAGAGTATCGGCAGAGGGAGCTGCGGTGTAAGCTGCAAGTCTCTCTGTAAGGAGAGTGGTTATTGTTTTGTTTTCCAAAACATCTGTTGCTGCAGTGTTATCAAGGTAGTTGATTATTGCCTGTGTTGCGGAAATAACCTGTTCCTTGATCTTTACTTCATAAGGATCTTCAGCCTTGATTGTTGCTTTGTAATCGCTTACAGCGGGTTCAAAGTCAGTATAAAGACCTTCGAAACTATTATTATAGGAAGCAACATCTTCGGTGAAGCTGTCAGCCTGACCTGCCGGTCTGTACTGAACGAATCCGGCATTCGGATAGCTCTTCATACCGAACTGATCGTTTTCAGCGAGCATTTCTTCAACCATCGGGATATATTCCTGAAGGGTTGCAAGCTTTGCAGCATCGCCGGAAGTATCTTTTTCAAGTTCTTTTGCTTCTGCAAGAAGATCATAAAGTCTCTGTGCGGAAGCGAGCATGCATTTTTCGTTAAGTGTATCGATAAGACCTGTGAAGGTAGTAGCTGCAACTGCTGCGGTATCAGCTGCTTCGATAGCTGCCATAGCGGTATCTATATCGGCAGTGAAATCAGCGGGAGCTTTGCCTGCAACATAAAGATCAGTTCCTACTGCGAGGATATGGTCTTTAAGCTGAGCGGTTGTTCTCTTTGCCCAGTAGTTCGGGGTTTCGAAAACAAGGTTGCCGGAAGCGTCAACAACATTGTTTGCCGCTACATAATCGATAATAGCCTTGATATGGCTGAAGAGTTTATCGGTAAAGAATACCTTGGAA
>CAKSPP010000266.1 GCA_934481505.1 uncultured Eubacteriales bacterium | reverse complement strand
GTACACCTCAGATAAAGACTATTGGGAAAGAGTTGAAAAGACTGTCGGAGACTGCCCCTCCACATTAAAAATCACACTTCCGGAAATCTATCTTGAAGACGACGACATTGAAAAAAGAATTGCAAAAATCAACGAAACAATGAAAGAATATGTCGAAAAGGGCGTTTTCGAAGAGCATAAAAACTGCTACATCTATACAGAAAGAACCCTTGCAAACGGCAAAACAAGAAAAGGTATAGTCGGAAAAGTCGACCTTGAAAAATATGATTTTTCAAAAGGCTCGCAGTCGGAAATCAGAGCGACGGAAGGCACGGTTCTCGAAAGAATTCCGCCGCGTGTAAGAATAAGAGAAAACGCGTCACTCGAACTTCCGCATATCATGGTTTTGATTGACGACGCCGAAAACTCCGTCATAAAAGAAGCCGAAAAAGCAACCGAAGTCTGCTATGATTTCGACCTTATGGAAAACGGCGGACATATAAAAGGCAAACTCATCGACGGAAACGATAATATTGCAAAGAAAATCGACGAAGCACTCGCAAATCTCGAATCGGAAAATGTTTTCGCGAAAAAATACGGAATTTCGGGAAGAAAACCGCTTCCCTACGCCGTCGGCGACGGAAACCACTCGCTTGCGACCGCAAAAACCTGTTGGGAAGAAATCAAGAAAACAAATCCCGACTCCCCTGCCCGCTACGCTCTTGTCGAAATTGTAAATCTTCACGACGAGTCTCTTGAATTCGAAGCAATTCACAGAAATGTTTTTGAAGTATCTCCCGAAAAAATGCTTTCGGAACTTGAAGAATATTTCGACTGCAAGCCGCAGAACGCTCCGTTCAAAAAGGTTGACGGCAGACAGTATTTCACTTTCCTTACCGATAAAAACGACTATTATTTCGAAATAAAAAATCCGACAAAAAACCTTGCCGTCGGAACGGTTCAGGAATTTATCGACAGCCGTAATTACGGAAAAACCGACTATATACACGGCGAAGACGTCGTAAGAAAAAACCTTTCGGAAACGACCGTAGGATTTCTTTTCGACACAATGAAAAAGGAAGAACTGTTCCCGACGGTAATAAAAGACGGAGCTCTTCCCCGAAAAACATTTTCAATGGGGCACGCCCATGACAAACGCTTTTATCTTGAAGCAAGAAAAATAAAGTAAACGGACGAAATTATGGAATTCAACGGACTTTCCGAGGCGGAAGTAAAAAGACTGACAGCAGAAAAAAAGACAAACAGACGATCGATTCAGAAAACAAAGACCGTCGCCGATATCATAAGGTCTAATGTCTGCACATTTTTCAACCTGATATTTGCACTTCTTTTCGGACTTATCCTTATTACGGGGCAGATAAAGCACACAGCCTTTATTCTGGTCGTTGTCTTCAACACCCTGATAGGTATTATCCAGGAAATAAGAGCGAAGCGGACGATTGACAAGCTGTCAATACTTAATGCCGCAAAAGCGTCCGTCATAAGAGACGGTCAAAGCTATCTTATTGACACGGAGGACGTCGTCGAGGGAGACACCGTAATTTTAACTTCGGGCGAACAGATTTACGCCGACGGAGAAATTCTCGGCGGGAAAATCGACGTGAACGAAGCTCTTTTAACGGGAGAAGCCGACGATATAAAAAAAGAAGCCGGCAGCAAGGTGCTTTCGGGAAGTTTCGTAACATCAGGAACGGCATATTGCAAAATTACCGCCGTCGGAGACGAAAGT
>CAKSPP010000265.1 GCA_934481505.1 uncultured Eubacteriales bacterium | reverse complement strand
GTATTATATCACATTTTTTTCCGTTTTGCAATAGGCAAATCAATATTTTACACAAATTTCAAGAAATTATTTTTCGGAACCGAGCGGTCGCTGTCCGTATTATCGGACAGCGGTTCAGGTATAATTAGGGCAGATAAAAAACAAAGGAGAAAAACAAAATGATTTTTGCCGTTCTTTTTCTTATTGCCCTCTTTTTCTTTCCGAATATAAAATTCTTCGCACTTATACTTTTTGCAATCTATCTGCTCTGCACTCTCGCCCCCGAAATCGCAGCGGGAAAAACAAAAGAAAAGATTAAGAAAGCCGCTTAGAAAGCTCGGACGCCGCGGTTTCGTATGCTTTCACGATATAAGAATCGGAAGCAAAGGAAATTTTCTTTCCCCCAAGCTTTGTCGCAAAAAATTCGAGTGCGGAGGGATTTTTAACAAGAAAAGGACCGATAAGCTGTGTTGCGTAAAAATTGCCCGCAAAAAGCCCGTCAAATCCTTCTTTTTTATCGTTTCCGAGAGTCGGATTGAGCCTAAGTTCAAAAGCGGGAAAAGAAATGCCCGTATAAACCGAAGAAGTGTTTATAAACCCGACGACCGATGACGAAAAAATGTTGTTTTCGGACGAAATAACATCTCCGAGAAAGCGTTTTTCGGTTTTCAGTTCGGTTCTGAAATCAAAAATGTTTGCTGTTGGAAAAACATCTTTTCCGTCTGAAATTTCTTTACCGAAAAGAGACATAGCGTTTCCCGTGGCAAGAAAAATACTGTTTTCAAGAGCTTTCGAAATCTCTTTTGAAAAAGCGGAAAGCCTCTTCCCCGCTTCGATAACGGCATTTTCCGTTCCCGAACCTATATATATGAAGTCAAATCCGTCAAATGACGGAACTTCTTCGGCAAAGGTAACATTTACCGTGCAACCGTTATCTTCAAGCGTTTTTTTCAGAATTTCAACATTTCCCCTCTCTCCGTAAAGAGAAAGAAGTTCGGGGAAAAGATGAAGAATATTTATACTCATAACAAACACCTATTTTGCTGTCGGAGTCTCAACTTTTACTCTGCCGTAAAGTTTATCCTTATCGGAAAAACAGGTAACGGCAAAGAGTTTAAGGTCTATGGGCTCCGAAATTATTTTTCCCATTTCGTCAAGGTCGGGAACGACTTCTATGTTGATATCTCCGAAATCAGAAACCGAAAAACGGACCGCAAGATCATAGGCGTATTTCCCGCACAGAAGAATCCTTTTAACATTTGAGTTGCGGAGTTTTTCAAAGGAAATATCCCAAAGCCAGCTCGTTTCGGAGGTATAATATTTGCGGCTTATCGCGTCGACAATTATAACAAGCAGCGACGGGTCTTTTTCGGCGGCGACATATTCAAGGCTTCGGTTATAGGAAGTTGAGTTTTCGTGCTTCGATGTTATAAGAATTCCGTGATTTTCACCTGCGGTAAAGCGGACGACTCTTCCGTTTTTCATAACGAAAGAACTTAATGACGCTGCGATTTTCGCGTCCGAAACGCCGAGAAGAGAACAAACGGCAAACGCCGCACAGAGGTTGTAGACATTATATCTGCTTGCAAAGGCGAGTTTTATCGTGTTTCCGTTTATCGAGGTTTCAGCCCTGTCAAGATCCATTCCGTCAACCGCAAAAGCAGGAACGGGGCGGGAGTAACCGCAGTTTTCACATTTATAATCGCCGAGATGCGAATAGTGAAACCACTTATAATCAAGTTTTTTGCCGCA
>CAKSPP010000264.1 GCA_934481505.1 uncultured Eubacteriales bacterium | reverse complement strand
GCTCCGTTTTCCGCCGTGACGGCAACATTGATTTCGTTTGCCCCGTAATCAAGAGAAACGGTTCCCGATCCTGCGATTTTTGCTTTTCCGTCATAAGCCGTCGCTTTTATCGTGACGGAAGAAGTTTCCGCAGGAACGATAAGGCTGTATTCATACAAATCGGTATTGAATTCGGGACCTATCGAAAATCCGTCAACCGAAAGAGACGAAAGTTTATTGTTCGGAGAGCCGTCAGCCGTCGGTTTCTGGCATGTTTTTTCTGGCATATTTTCATATACGGGTATGTAAAATTTCAAAGCCGTATGTCTCGCACTTTCGGGATATCCGAGAGCGAAAGCCTGCCCCTCCGAAAGGGACGAACCGACATTCGTCATGTATTGAAGTCCGAGAGTATAGTTTTCGTTTATCGCAAAACGGTTGTTGTAAAAAGTGCCGGCACCGTCTTTTCCGTAGTTTCGGTTAAACCACTGTGCACCGCCGAGAATGGCTTTATAACGAGTGTTCCACGGTCTTCCGTAGCTTCCGCTGCCACCCGCGTAAATAAGTCCGTTGACTATTGCGGAGTTTCCGTCGTGAGCCCATGCAAGGATATTATAAAAATTAAAAAGGTTTTCATAGCCCTTTACGGTACCCGAAACGCTGCCCGACTCCGTTGCTCCTATTTCCTGCTTTATCTTTGCGGCAAGAACGTAAGGGTTGACATTCGATTCTTTTCCCGCGTCATAGATTGCCTGGGGATAATAGAGTTCTTCGCCGTCGGTATCAGTAACGGTCTTTGAAAGAAATGTTCCGGCAACAATTTTTTCAATTCCTGAAACCGTCTGAGCTTCGTCAAAGCCCTGTCCCAAGAACTGAAAAACCGCGTTTCTGTCAAGAGAATTACGGGGGTCGAGATAATACGCTATAATCTCTCTTGACGCCGCGTGAAGTCCGTAGTCAAACGACGCCCATTTGCTTGTAGTCCAGTCATAGGCTCCGTCCTGCGTCGATTTCCATGAAGAGGGCGACGACGGGTCGACAAGGCTTACGCCGAGAGAGTATTCCGCGTTTATGCTTTTTCCCCAGTCAAGACCTTTTTTTACCGCAACAAACTGCCATTCGGGATAGTAATAATGAAGCCTTCTCAAATAAACTCTGTATGATTCGGGAAAACCCTGTTCATCAAGATATTTTTCATATTCCGCGTCGGCAGGAACATCAACATCGACATAATCGGCACGGACATATCCCATATATTTCTGTCCTTTTGAGCCGAAAGCATTGATCTGATACCACAAAACTCCGCCGCTGTCTTCTTTTTCGCCGATAACTTCGACTTTTTCTCCGTTCTCGACATAAGCGACAATACTGTTTGAAACTCCGGCGTCTTTTCTCATCGGGAGTCTGTATGTAACGGGCTGGATATTCATTGTTCCCGTTCTCACTTCATAAGCGTTGACAACAACGATAAATGACATAAAAGTTGCAAACACAAGCAGAAGGCAGACAGCAGAAAGAAGGCGTCTATTTTTATGATAATAAACCATAATAAAACCGCCTCCTTAAAAATTTCTATATATATTTATGATATCAAAAAAAAGGCAAAAAGTCAACCGAAAAGGAGATTTTGCCACAAATTGACATAAAGAAATCCTCCGAAGATTGGCTGAGGACTGACAAGAAAGTATTGGTTTCTCACAGTAAAATTCCCCGTATCTTTGTCCAAAGCCTCGCAAGGCGACAGCCTTGCTGCATTTTG
>CAKSPP010000263.1 GCA_934481505.1 uncultured Eubacteriales bacterium | reverse complement strand
GCTTGAAAATTCGGCACCAGCGACATTATGAAGTCTTTCCATAAGCGTCGGGTCGTCCATTTTACCCGTTTTATATACGGCTGTTTTATCCTTATCGGTAAAAACTATCTGGTTTGTCTGAATTTCGACCTGTCCTATATTGCCGTTGTCGATCATAGTCATAAAGGTGCCGTAATCGACTTCCTTTACCTGTCTTTCGAGAACGCTCGGAAAAACAAGAAGATTGAGGAGTAAAATCACCGCAACAACTATGGCGTAGTAAAATATAAGCGGTTTTTTCGGTTTCTTTACTTCGTTCATATACAACTTCCTTTCTTTTTCTAAAACATACCATATTATTTGCAACAAAGCATCAACTGTTTGTCAATTTTTGTTGATTTTCGTCCCGATTTTCTAAAATAACGGTAAAAATGCAGCCTTTTTCTTTATTTTCGACGCTTATTTCGCCCTCTTCGAGCAAAAGAATTTTCTTGACAAGAGAAAGTCCGAGCCCGTTTCCCTCCTGTTTATGCGAAGAGTCTGCCTGATAGAATTTATTGAAAATATGTTTTTGTGCTTCGGGAGAAATTCCGGGACCTTCGTCGCCGACCGAGAAAATTATTTTCCCGAAACGTTTTTTTAATTGCAAAGTGATTTTGCCGCCGACGGGGCTGAATTTAACGGCGTTGCCGATAAGGTTGTCCCAAACGAGCCGCAGAAGTTTTTCGTTTCCGTAAAAAGTCACGTCGTCCAATTCCGCGTCGAATTCTATCTCTTTTTTATCCCAGACGGTTTCCGATTCGACTATCGACTGTCTTATCTGTTCGTCGAGGCTGAAATGATTTTTTTCGGGAGGAATCGACTGATTTTCAAGTTTGGAAAGCAGAAGAATATTTCCCGTAAGCGACGACAGTCTGCGTGTATTAAGAATGATTTTTTCGACATATTCCGCCTGTTCGGGAGTCAGGTTTTCACCGCCCTGCAAAAGAGTGGAATAGCCCTCAATCGCGTTTATCGGAGTTTTGAATTCGTGGGAAACGTTCGAAACGAAATCGGATTGAAGAATTTCGGTCGCTTCGAGCTCCTTTGCCATAAGGTTGAAGCCTGCGTAAATTTCCTTTATTTCTCGGGCGTTCGACCAAGTTTCGGCTCTTACCGAAAAATCGCCCTCCGCAACTTTTTCCATTGCTCCGCCGAGTTTTTCTATCGGAGAAAAAAACATTCTCGACAAAGCTCCCGTAACGAAAAATCCGACGATTACGGAAATTGCGAAAATTATTATTACCGAGGGGATATCCCCGAAACCGGGGACATAAGTACGGAGCAAAGCGTTGAGCCCGAGAGAAACCCCGATACTTACAAGAAGTTCCGCCGAAACAAGCAGCGTAAGCCTTAAACGAAGTCCCGTTTTTCCTGTTTGTCCGTTTCTGAAATTGAGCAGTTTCACAGTTTTACCACCTTATAGCCGACACCTCTTATGGTCACTATTTTGAAATCGCGGCTGTCACCGAACTTTTCGCGGAGTCTTCCTATATGAACGTCGACGGTATGGGTGTCGCTTTCGTTATCGTATCCCCAAATCTCGTCCATAAGCTGGTGGCGTGTGAAAATCTTCCCGGGATACGACGCCATTTTATAAAGCAGCATAAATTCTTTCTGCGGCAATATTTCGGTTTTGCCGTCCGAAATAACGGTGAGGGAATCCATTTCAAGGACTGTATTTCCGACCGTCTGACGGCGTTCGTTTATCATTCTCGCACGCCGCAGA
>CAKSPP010000262.1 GCA_934481505.1 uncultured Eubacteriales bacterium | reverse complement strand
GCTTAACGCTCTTTACGATGCGGGAATAACGATGAACGATGTCAACCCCGATTACGTTGTTGTCGGCGAAGGTCGTTCCTATTCTCTCGATACCCTCACAAAGGCGACAAACCTTGTTCTCGGCGGGGCAAAACTTATCGGAGCAAATTCCGATGTTTCGGGTCCTATCGAAGAGGGAATAGCTCCTGCTTGCCGTGCTCTTATCGCCCCCGTTGAAATGGCTACCGGAAAACAGGCATATTTCTGCGGAAAACCGAATCCTCTTATGATGAGAACGGGACTTCGTATGCTTCATTGCCACTCCGCCGAAGCAGTAATGGTCGGGGACAGAATGGATACCGATGTTATTTCGGGAATGGAAAGCGGTATGTCGACAGTTCTTGTTCTTTCGGGCGTTTCAACAAGAGATACGCTTAAAACCTACGCTTACCGCCCGACAATAGTTCTTGACGGCGTCGGAGATATTGCGGCAATGGCAATGCAGACAAAAAAATAAGAAAAAAATAGCCTTTGAGAGAAAAACTTTCAAAGGCTATTGCAATTTTATATAATTTTGATATAATATGTATATAAGCCGCAGACCGGCTGCTTTTTTCGGGATATTGGTTAGTTTATGCTAACTGATTTGTATTCAATAAAAAGGAGAGATTGAAATGAAATACAGCGGAATGCCTATGGGAATGTGGGCTTTGTTTTCAAAATCATTTACAAAACAGCTTACCGAGGTTTTCGGATATGACGCGAAGTGTGCAAACGAAATAAAACGGAAAGCGAAACCGAAATATAAAGAGATAATAGAAAAACTTCCCGAATTCGAAAAAGAAGACCGTTTCAAAATGAATATTGTAAATACGGCTCTTCTTGCGTCTTTTATTCTTTATATGCCGCAGCGTCCCGATGTTGAAAAACTTACGGATTACTATGCGAAATCGATGATGACAAAACCGATGAACTGGTTCTGCCGCAAGAGTGCAAAGAAGAAGTATACCGCCGAAGATATTGAGGGAATGAAGAAAACCGCCGCATTAAAAGCAGCCGACAGAAACCCGTATTCCTGGAATATGGATTTTTACGAATATCCCGACGGAAGCGGATATGAAGCCCGCTTTACGAAATGCGGAATCTGCGTTTTAATGAAAGAACTCGGACTTTACGATTTGACGCCCGCTTTGTGCCGTCTTGATTATACAATGAGCGAAGCAGGCGGCGGAACCGATTTCGTAAGAGAATATACCCTTGCTTCGGGCGGCCCCTATTGCGACTGCGGCTATAAAAAGAAGCAGATAACGAATGCATGAGCGGCTTTTTTGTGGCAGCTGTCTCGATTTTTTGAAAATTCTTGACAACCGACGCAGAATAATATATACTGTCTTTGCAGCAACTTCTAATAAGTTCGGCTTAAATCGAAAATTTATAAAGAACGGAAATGTGAAATGAAAACTGCAGTAGTTTACATACACGGCAAAGGCGGATCTGCGGCGGAAGCGGAACATTATAAAAATATTTTTCCCGACGGTGAGGTTATCGGTTTCGACTATAAATCCGAAACTCCGTGGGAGGCAAAGGATGAATTTTTACGGTTTTTTACCGAAATGAAAACCCGTTTTGATAAAATCCTGCTGATTGCGAACAGTATCGGAGCTTATTTGGTCATGTCGTCGCCCGTAGGTCGATTTATCGATAAGGCATATTTTATTTCTCCCGTTGTCGATATGAAAAAATTGATTTGCAATATGATGACAGCAGCAG
>CAKSPP010000261.1 GCA_934481505.1 uncultured Eubacteriales bacterium | reverse complement strand
CAGGTAACGCTGAATTTCGACAATGCCGACGGCGATTTGCCGGTCGAATTTGCGGAAGTCAGCATTTCCAGAAGATATTACCGTTCGGGCGAAAGCGAATATTACATAAACAGAAATCAGGTAAGATTAAAGGATATCCAGGATCTTCTGCGTGACACGGGACTCGGAAAAGACGGCTATTCCATAATTTCACAGGGTGCGGTAACGCAGATTATAACGGCGAAAAGCAGCGACCGCAGAACGATTTTCGAAGAAGCGGCGGGAATCGCCCGTTTCAAATACAAAAAAGAGGAAAGCGAAAGAAAACTTTCCCAGACAGAAGACAACATCGTAAGGCTTACCGACATTCTTTCGGAGCTTTCCGAAAGACTTCCCGTGCTTGAAAGACAGTCGGCAAAGGCGAGAAAATATCTCGAATATTACGGCAGAAAAAAGCTTCTTGACGTCGGTCTTTGGCTCTTTACCGCCGAAAGCTCGGAAATTTCCTTGAAAAAGGCGGAAGAAACTCTTACCGCATTGCGGCGTGACCTCGAAAAAGCGGAAAAAGACCTCGAAAAATCCGAAAACGACACCGCAAGGCTTGAAGAGGAAGTCAGAACGCTTACCGTAAGAACCGAAGAACTGCGTTCGCAGATTTCGGAATCGGAAAAACAGATTCAGGATAAAAACGCGGAAATCCTCGTCCTTAAAAACGACATTTCCTATACCGAACAGAGCAAAACCCGAATTAAAATCTTAATGGAGGAATACGCCTCCCAAGAAACCGAAACGGCAAAACAGCTCGAAGACGCACAAAAAGCCCTCGAAGAAAAGCTCGCCGAAATAAGAAAACTCGAAGAAGAGTATATCGAAATTTCGGAGGGTGAAAGACATCTTTCCGAAGAGGAAAAAGCAACCCTCGAAAAGACGGCGGCTCTCCGCAACGCAATTTTAGAATATAACGAAAAACTTTCGGGTAAAAAGGCGGAAGCGGCGGAATTTTCTGCTCTTATTTCTTCCGACAGTGCAAGAAGAGGGTCGATCGCAGCCGAAAAAGAAGCCCTTGCAAAAACGCTTGAAAACTGGGAAAACACCCTTTCCGAAAAGGAAAAAGCTCTCAAAGAAATAACCGACGGAGAAGACTCCTGCAAAAATATGCTCGTCGGCTGCGAAATGAAGGCAAAACTCCAAAAAGAGAAAGCCGACAAAGCCGAAGAAGAGTTAAGAAACGCACAGACCGACCTTTCGGCAAAGCAGAACAGACTGCGTATTCTCGAAGACCTCGAAAAAAACAGCGAAGGTTTTTCGGGAAGCGTTCAGAAAGTAATTGCGGACGGCAAAAAAGGTATTTTAAGAGGTATCTGCGGCACGGTCGCTTCCCTTATAAAGGTTGACGAAGACTATGCGGTAGCCGTCGAAACGGCTCTCGGTGCGGCAATTCAAAACGTCGTAACCGAAGACGAGAGAAGTGCGAAAAACGCGATTTTCCACTTAAAGAACGCAAGAGCCGGCAGAGCGACATTTTTGCCCGTTGACACGATAAAAGGCAGAAGTATAGACAAAAAGACCTTAAAAACCTCTTCGGGTTTTGAGGGCATTGCCGCGGAGCTTGTCACCTGCGATAAAAAATACAGAAACATAATAGATAACCTGCTCGGCAGAACGCTTGTCGTTTCCGACCTCGACGAGGCGACCGAAACCGCAAAAATGAACGGCTACGCCTATAAGATAGTCACGGTCGACGGACAGACGGTAAACGCCGGAGGTTCGCTCACGGGAGG
>CAKSPP010000260.1 GCA_934481505.1 uncultured Eubacteriales bacterium | reverse complement strand
CTGCACCGGCGTGTTTTTTATTTTTTCAATCGCTTCGTCTACGGGGGTATCGGCGTTTGTTATTATTCCGCGGCGTGAACCGAGATCTCGGATACTTCTTGTGAGTTTTCGGGTGTCGATTCCCGAAAGTCCCGGGATTTTATATTCCTCCATTACCTCCGAAAGGGTTTTCGTGTAGCGGAAGTTTGACGGCAGGTCGTTATATTCTCTTACGATAAGTCCGCCTATTGTCGGGATTTTTGTTTCATAGTCTTCGTCCGCGGTTCCGTAGTTTCCTATAAGCGGATAGGTCATGACGACCGCCTGATATGTATACGACGGGTCGGAGATTATTTCCTGATATCCGACCATCGAGGTGTTGAAAACGATTTCGCAAACAGCGTCTCCTGCATATCCGAACCCCGTGCCGTAATATTCCGCACCGTCCTCCAAAACTAATTTTCTGTTGTATTCCATACTGCTTTTCCTCCGCATACTGTAAGTAAATTCTTTCCTGTTACCGTCATTCCGTCAAACGGCGTGCTTCTGCCCTTGCTTTCAAAGTCTTCGGGGTCGATTTTATATTCATTTTCCAAATCATAAACGCAAATGTCGTCGGTTTCCGCTATTCCGAAACGCCGCCGCGGATTTATCGCCATAAGCTCAATTAACTTTTCAAGAGTGATTATTCCGCCCCTGACAAGCTTTGTATAAAGCACGGGGAACGCGGTTTCAATCCCCACGACTCCCATAAGGCTTTTTTCAAGTCCCCGCGATTTTTCTTCGGCGGAGTGCGGTGCGTGGTCGGTTGAAATCATGTCGATTGTTCCGTCTTGAAGCCCTGCAAGCAACGCCTGTCTGTCCTCTTCGCTTCTTATCGGCGGGTTCATTTTGAAATTTCCGCTTTCCCGCAAATCCATATCGTTAAAAACCAAATAATGAGGGGCGGTTTCGCAGGTTATGTCAACGCCGTCGGCTTTCGCCTTTCGGATAAGATCCACGCTTTCTTTGCAGGAAATGTGGCAGACGTGATATTTGCAGCCCGTTTCTTTTGCGAGCCGTAGGTCTCTTTCAATGGGTTTCCATTCGCTTTCGGAGCATATCCCGCGGTGTCCGTGCAGGCGTGCATATTCGCCTTTGTGGATATATCCGCCGAAAAGCAGCGAATTGTCTTCGCAATGTGCGGCGATTATCTTGTCAAGCGATTTTGCTTTTTTCATTGCCGACCGCATCATCTCTTCGCTCTGAACGCCCCTGCCGTCGTCCGAAAACGCTATGCAATAGGGCGAGAGGGCTTCCATATCTGTAAGCGTTTCCCCCCTTTCGCCGACGGTTATCGCGGCATACGGGTGAACACGGATCGCGGCGTCTTTTTTTATTATGTCAAGCTGTTTTTCTATGTTTTCAACGCTGTCGGGCACAGGGTTAAGATTCGGCATCGTGCAGACATCTGTATATCCGCCTCTTGCCGCAGAACGCGACCCCGTTTTTATTGTTTCTTTATAAAAAAAACCGGGTTCTCTGAAATGCACATGCACATCACAGAACGCCGGTAAGACATAAACATTATTAAAATCGGAAAGAAAGCCGGCACCGCCGACGGAGAATTCGTAATTTTCATTTGTTATTTTGCCGTTTCGGTAAACGAACGCGTTTTTTATCAGCATAATTTACTCCTTAAAAAAGGTCTGCTTTATAAAAAGCAGACCGTAAGGACAAGAAAGCAGACCGGTACCCGGTCGTTTATTACAATCTTGCCGGTGTCACAGCACCCTGCTTAAAGA
>CAKSPP010000259.1 GCA_934481505.1 uncultured Eubacteriales bacterium | reverse complement strand
CGATAACGACGGTGCGGCAACCAACGCTTTCAAAAAGGCGTTTCATAAGGCCTCCGCTCCCGTAACCGGTTACGGCTGCACCCGTCTCGGCGAAGACGGCAGACTTTATCTTATCGGCAAGAGCGAACACTATCACGTTCCGTTCGGACATCGTTTCGGCGGTTACAAGCTTATCGAAAACGCTCATAAACTCGGAATTCTCAATCCTACTCACAACAACACGAGAGGCTATGTCACCCGTCTTGTCGAAAGAGAAATGATAAGAACCGCAAACTGCCTTGAAAAAGACGACAAAGCAGGTCTTGAAAAGGTTCTTGCCTCCACCGAACCCAAGGTAATAAACAGAGTTATAAACCTTGAAACCGGAAGCGTTGCCTGCGAAGCCGGCATGAAAATGATGCTTGCCCGTTTCTACCGTCTTGACGGAAGCTTTGAAAAGGCAAAATATGAGGGCAAGATCCCCGTATTTTTGGTAAACGGCGACGTTGACGGCGGAATCGAAGCAAACTACCACGGAACCTCCGTCTTTGCCCAGACTTTGAGAAACCTCTGGCCCGGTTACTATAAGAAGATCGAAGAAGCGGGTATTTACAAAGTAGTTCCCGTTATGCTCAACGATATCGAAGACTTCAAGGCGAAGATGAAGAAATATAACGAGGGCAACTACAAGACCGCAGGTTATATCCACGAACTTATTCTTATGAACTACGGCGGAATCCGTCTTACAAAGGAATATGTTAAAGAAGCGTATAAGATTTGTAAAGAATACGATACCCCGACAATGGACGACGAAATTCAGTCCTGCATGTGGTATCCCGGAATGTACCTCTATCATCTCTATGAGATTGAGCCCGATTTCGTTATCGTCGGAAAAGGCTTCCCGGGCGGCGAATATCCCGCAAGCAAAATTCTTACGACCGCCGAAATGGATATCCTCAATCAGTTCGGTGCTCTTGTCACCAACGGTCAGGAAGAACTTGCGTCGCTCGCATACCTCATAACAATGACATTTTCCCAGGCAAACACCGAAAATATTGCACGCCTTTCGGATTATTTCGAACAGTCGCTGCGTAAGCTCGGCGAGAAGTATTCGTCGGTAATAAGCAAGGTTGAAGGACAGGGACTTCTTGCCGCTATCCACTTCCACGATGTTCCGACAGCCGCTGAATGTGCGAAAATAATAAACGAGCATTGCATCGACACCTCGGCTCAGCTTTATAAAGTCAACTGTCCTCCGGCAATTCTCCTGAAGCCGCCCGTAACCGCGTGCGAAGAGGTTCTTGACGTAATAATCAACGCCCTTGACGCAGCTCTCGGCGAACTTTAAGGAGAAATTTATGTATCTTATCGGTATAGATGTCGGCACCACCGGCACAAAGGTTATACTGACGGACGAAAAAGGGAATATTATCGGCAAAGGCTATAAGGAATATTCCCTTATAACCCTTCCCGGCGGAAAAGTCGAACAGCGTGCCGAAGATTGGTACGAAGCCGCGGTTTTTGCGACAAGAGAAGCTCTTTCGCATTTCGACGGCGATAAAAACGATATCGTTGCCCTTTCTCTTTCGACCCAGGGCGGAAGCACTCTTCCCGTGGACGAAAACTATGAACCTCTTTCCGCTTCCTACACCTGGATGGACAGACGCGGCGTAAAGGAAATCGAAGAAGCCGCAAGAGAAATCGGCACCGACGCGATTTACAGAAAAACCGGTTGGGAACCCGATCCGAGCCTTGATATCGCGAAATTCCGCTGGATGCAGAAACACGAAAAAGAGC
>CAKSPP010000258.1 GCA_934481505.1 uncultured Eubacteriales bacterium | reverse complement strand
CTGAACGGGAGCGTTGTTTCTTGACGGAACATAAACGCCCTTTATCTTTGCCGCTTCATCGAGAAACTTTTCGCGGTCTTTGCCGCAGGTTTTGAAAAGTTCGGCAAGTTCTACAAGATTGTTTTCGCCTTCGCCTATCGAGAAGAGGTCGAAAAAGTCGGCAACAGGTTCGGGGTTGCAGGCACAGGGACCTCCGCCGATAATTATCGGGTCACCCTGCTTTCTGTCTTTTGCAAGGAGCGGAACTTCGGCAAGGGAAAGCATTTCGAGAATTGTCGAATAACACATCTCATATTGTATTGTAAAGCCGATAAAATCGAAATCTTTTATGCTGTCTTTGCTTTCGAGTGCGAAAAGAGAAATGTTGTTTTTCTTCATTTCCTCTTCCATGTCGTCGTTCGGCATAAAAACTCTTTCGCACCATATATCGGGAACTTTGTTTAAGCAGTCGTAAAGAATTTTTATTCCGAGGTGAGACATTCCTATTTCATACAGGTCGGGAAAGCAGAAAGCAAAACGGATATTGACATCCTTTTTGTCTTTGACCACCGCTCCGTATTCGCCGCCGCTGTACCATGTAGGCTTCTGCACATTGTAAAGTATCTGTTCAAGCTCCATTGACAAACTTTTCCTTTATATAATCATAATCCAATATATTATACTTCATATGAGCGGCAATGTCAAGAGTCAAGAAAAAAAGAAAGGGGGAAACTTTCCCCCTTTGATATGTTTATTTGTTGCAGTTGTCGAAATCGGAAAGCTTCGGCGGAAAGAATTCTTCGACGGGGAAGCACATCTTATAGAAAAGGTTGCACGGGTCGTCTTCGGACGGGCCGCAGCATTCTTTTTCGGGAATACAGAAGTCGTAAGACGGAACGATTATCTGAACATGACGCATGATTCTGATTATCGAGAATATTCCGAATGTGGCGTAAAGACGCTTTGAACCGCAGCCGTCGACAAGTCCGTTAAAGCTTGAAAGAATATTGCCGGGAAGATTGTTTACGTCGCAGGAGCAGCATCCGCAGCAGTCGCAGCAATCTCCGATTTTTGTGGATAAGAGTATCGGGTCGAGAACTTCGACCGCGGCAATCGGCATGTTGCTTCCGACCGGCAGGGGTATGTCGTAGGAATTTTCCATATAGAGGGAGGAATATGTTTTTGCGTTGCCTTCGCTGCCGAAAAGAATGGCACGCTTGTCGAATACAGTAAGTCCCTCGATTCTTGTCGGGCGGCTGAGCCCCGTATATGCGTCGTAGCTGCTTTTTATGAAAATGCGTGCGTCTACCGTATAGAATCCTTTGTTGAATTGAAGAGGCTCTACATCGATATAAGTGAAGATTATTTCCGCGGAAATGGGCTTTAAGGATATTGAAGAGTCAAGAACGGACTGATCTTCCGCATTGAAATATACCCGTGCGTCGGAAACGCAGTCGCGGTCTTTGCAGCAGTCATAGACTCTTTTTGCGTCAATGCAAACCGACTCCCGCAAGTCGTTCTGACGGCAATTATTGTTTCTGTCTGGCATTTGTGCGTTTTTTCTCCTTTCGCGTTTTATATGGGATATTGCACTAACAGTATATGTCTTTGCTTTATTTTTGACAAAATAAGATTTTTTTGCCGAAAGCCCTTGACAAATCCGTATTTTATGGTATAATAGTTGTGCTGTAAAGATATTTTACTTTACACCGATTGAGAGAGAAATGGGGGAACCGTATGGCAAAGGTCGATACTTCGTCTGGAACCGACAGAGTAAAAATGGCTCTGCTTCTTGACTG
>CAKSPP010000257.1 GCA_934481505.1 uncultured Eubacteriales bacterium | reverse complement strand
ATTACGCCATTATAAACACGGTCATAGTTTACCGGCCACGGCGAATATCTGCCGTTTCTTACATCAATTCTGAGCGGAGAATCGTCGATTGCCGAACCCTCGGTAACGAGGTCGTTTTCTACTGCATAACCGTAAACCGAAAGCGGTTTTATCGAAGAACCCGGCTGGCGTTTCGTCTGTGTAACACGGCTCAAAATTCGGTTTTCCGTCTTTTCGCCGCGTCCGCCGATAACCGCAAGAACGTCACCCGACGACGGATCCATAAGCTGCATTGCAACCTGAGGCAAGACGTCACCTTTCGAAACTTTCGGATAATTATCTTCATTTTCGAAATAGTTTTCCATTATCGTCTGATATTCGACGATACACGGAGTGTAAATTTTCAATCCGCCGGAATATATATAAGAAGTTGCCTGTTCGTCTGAATATCCGAGTTCTTCTTTTATAATGTTCTTCGCTTCTTCGAAAACGATATCGGAATACCACGACATAACCGAAGAAACCGTGCTTTTAACGGATCTGTCGCGAAGATTGAGTTCTTCATTTATATAGGTCTTATAATCTTCTTCAGAAAGATATCCCTGCGTATACATTTCGTAAAGAATGTTGTTTCTTCTCGTTTTATTCGCGTCGGGATTTTTATACGGCTCTATATATGTCGGAGATTTTGTAATTGAGACGATAGCGGCACATTCCGTAACGGTAAGGTCTTTTACATCCTTGCTGAAATAATATTTCGCCGCTGCGGCAATACCGTTGCAGCCGTTTCCGAAATAAGCGGCATTGAGATAATATTCGATTATCTGTTCCTTACTGTATTTTCGCTCTATATAAAGTGCACGGAGAATTTCCTTAACCTTTCGCATCGAACTCTTTTCGTTATCTTCGGTAATAACCTTGATAAGCTGCTGTGTAAGAGTCGAACCTCCGGCAAGATTTGCGGTACTGCGTCCCGTAACCTTATACAGGAGATACTTTGCCGTCGCACGGAAAGTCGTTATAAAGTCGACGCCGTTATGATCGTAAAAACGCTTATCCTCGATTGAAATAAGAGCTTTCAGAAGATAATCGGGCATATCGTCGATACTGGTCCAGATACGGTTCTGCTCGTTATAAAGCGTCTGATATTCGACATAATCGGCACTGTCGAGGCTTTTCGCGTAGACAACCGTGGTATAATCCATTTCGAGGTTTGCGAATTTGTCGTCAAGAGACGGGTCGGTAAAGGAATATATGACGGTTGCCGCAATTCCGCCCATTAAAACAAGCATTGCAACAAAAGTCAGAACGAAAATCGCGATTATGTTTCCGAGAGAAATTCCGAACCTGCTCCAACCGGTTCTTTTTTTTCTGTACTTTTCGGGGTCTTCTTTCCAGAGAACGACATCGGGATTTTTCGATTTCAGAATTTCCTTATCCGAAGTCTCTTTTCTGATTTTTGCGTTGACTTTTGCCTTGCCGAATCGGGCGTTGATTTTCGAATAAACTTTTTTGAAAAAAGTTGAGATTTTATTCCACAAAGACGAGAAAAATTCGCCTATGCGTGAAAATATTGTCGGTTTGTTGTTTGATTTCAAAGTTTTTTCCTCCGAAGCGGAGCCGTAACGGCTCCGAATTAAGAAACACTTTTTTATTCTTACATATTATACCACATTTTTTCTTTTTTGTAAAGAGCAGAATTGTAAGATAAATCCGTTATAAAAGTCACACCGCCGCATATTTATTTATATCGGAGGTGAGATATTGAAAAAGCATAATTTCATTTACAACCTGCTTTTTGTTTCCCTCAC
>CAKSPP010000256.1 GCA_934481505.1 uncultured Eubacteriales bacterium | reverse complement strand
ACGTGCACCGGAACGAACCGAAACGAGAAGAGGATTTTCTTTATCACCGAATTTTTTACCGGTAATGGTTTCCATTTTATCGATGTATTCCATGATCTGAGCCTGGATTTCATCGTTTATCTTTCTGCCGTCTTCGTAATACTGCGTGCAGGCTTCGGTAGAAATGGTAAAGCCCTGGGGAACGGGAAGTCCGATATTGGTCATTTCCGCAAGGTTTGCACCCTTACCGCCGAGAAGTTCACGCATCTGAGCGTCACCTTCACTGAAAAGGTAAACATACTTTTTTGACATGTTTTAGTCTCCTCCTGTTTTTGTTTTCAGGATATTATAACATATATTTCATCAAAATACAATATCTTTTTTCGGAAATTTTTATCAATTTTGCAAAATTTGCTTGTTTTGTTTAAGTTATTGTGCTATACTGTTAAAAACAAAAGCAAAAGGAAGAATATATGGAAACGATTCTCGTTGTCGGTCTCGGAAATCCCGGCAAAAAATATGAAAGAACAAGACACAATGTCGGTTGGATAGCCCTCGACTATATCGCGGACAAAATCGGCGTAAAAATATCGAAAATAAAATTCAAGGCGACTTACGGCGAAACGGTTATCGACGGGAAAAAGTTCGTTTTCTTAAAGCCGCAGACCTTTATGAATCTTTCGGGAGAAGCCGTAAAAGCCGCCGCGGATTTTTATAAAATTCCGCCCGAAAAAATAATCGTCATAAGCGATGACATAAATCTTCCGTCAAACGTCGTAAGAATAAGGAAAAGCGGCAGAGACGGCGGACACAACGGACTTGCAAATATAATCTATATGCTTGTTTCGGATAAATTTCCGAGAATACGCATAGGCGTTTCGGACAGAGCGAATTCCGAAATCCCCCTTGCGGACTGGGTTCTCGGCACTTTTTCGGAGGAAGAATATAAGGGGCTTATATCCCGTCTTGACGATGTTTATAATGCCATTTTGCTTATTGCCGACGGAAAAACCGATCTTGCAATGAGTAAATACAACGGGTAAAAGATGAAACTTTTCGAAGACATAGCAAAGCTTAAAGAATTCAATACCTTAAAAGAAAAGACAGAACGGCGGGAAAGTTGTTTTGTCTTCGGTCTTTATACCCAAAAACTGTATATCGCGGCACTGCTCGCAAAAGAAACGGACAGAAAACTCATTCTGATAGTTCCCGACGAAAGCTATGCCGTAAAATGCAGAAATTTCATGGACGAATATCTCTATTCGTCTTATCTCTATCCCGCAAAAGACTATAATTTCAGAAATATAGACAGTGCGTCGAATTACGGTTCTTCGGCACGACTTGAATTGTTGTCAAAGATGAAGACAAAAGACTTCAATGCCGCAATAATTCCGGCGGAAGCTCTCGGAATTCTCACCTCATCTCCCGATAATTACAGCGAAATAAACCTTTCTGAGGGCGACGAAATCCTGCTTGAAGACCTCTCAAAAAGACTTGCGGCTCTCGGTTACTCGTATACCGAAAGAGTCGAAACAAGAGGGCAGTTCTGCGTTCGCGGAGGAATCGTCGATGTTTTTTCAAATAATGAAGAACTTCCCTACCGAATTGAATTTTTCGGAGACGAAATAGACACGGTTTCATATTTTGAGCCCGACACTCAAAGAAGAACCGACAGAGTTGAAAAAGCAAAAATCACGCCCGCAAAGGAACTTACTGCCGATATTGCCGCCGAAATTCTCGAAAAAACCGAGAAGATGACCGATAAATATACTGCGGAAGACCGCGAGCTTTTGCAAAACGGAATAATTCCGAAACACGACCGCTATATACCGGCAATTTTCCCCG
>CAKSPP010000255.1 GCA_934481505.1 uncultured Eubacteriales bacterium | reverse complement strand
ACGGTCTTGCCGTCTCCGCTTTTTTCAAGTTCTTTTTCGGATATATAATAAGGTTTTTCGCTTTCCCCTTTATTTTTCGGGATAAGTTTTTTTATGCGGGAAAAAGCGTTTTCCTTTTCGTCTATTTTCTGTTTTTTCACATAGTTCACCCGAAAATATTTTTGCATAAAAAAAAGAAAGGATACATACCAGATGTATCCTTTTTTAATTCAAAGTGAATTTACTATGTTTTTGAAATGTTTGCCTCTCGCCTCAAAATTCGGATAAAGATCGAAGCTTGCCGACGCCGGGCTTAAATAAACCCTGTCGCCTTTTTTTGAATTTTCGACAGCCGCTTTTACGGCGTCTTCCATTGTTTCGACTTCGACTATCTTCGTTTTTTCGGGAGAATATTTATCGCAATTAAGCAGTGCCGCCTTGATTTTCGGAGCGGTTTTTCCCATAAGGATAAGAACCTTTACTTTTTCGGCAAGGTAAGGTGCCAGCGGCTCGTAAGGAATTTTTTTATCGTAGCCGCCCGCAATCATGACAATAGGTTCGCTCTGTGATTTAAGGCAGGCGATACTTCTTGTCGGAGATGTTCCTATCGAATCGTTATAGTAAGAAACGCCGTTATATTCGCGGACAAATTCCATACGGTGCTCGACGCCGCCGAAATGTTCGGCGATATCTCTTATTTTTTCGACAGGGCAAAGTCCCCACACGGCGGAAATTGCGGTCATATAGTTATCAACATTATGGTCGCCCGGAATTCTTATAAGACTGCGGTTCATTACCGTTTCTTCTTTTCCGTTTTCCGAATGGATTATGTCGCCGTTTGCCGCAAGATAAGTACCGTTTTCGACTTTATCGGTAAGCGAGAAGAAGCAGACATTTGCTTTCGCCTTTTTCGCAAAGCCTCTCGTTATGTCGTTATTGTAATTGAGAACAAGTCTTGCGTCGGGTTTCTGATTTATGAAAATATGTTCCTTTGCCTCAATATATTCGTCCATTCCCGTATGCCAGTCGAGGTGGTTGGGGGCGACATTCGTCACTACCGCGATATCGGGCGACGGGATAAAGGAAGAAAGCTGGAAAGACGAAAGTTCGATTACGGCAAAGTCGTCTTCTTTGATTTTTTCGATTTCGGGAAGCAGAGGTTTGCCGATATTTCCGCCGAGGTGGCAGGTATAGCCCGCTTTTTCGAGCATTTTGCAGATAAGAGTCGTCGAAGTTGTTTTTCCGTCGCTTCCGGTTACCGCCGCGATTTTACAGGGGCAGAGACGGAAGAATTCTTCCATTTCGGAAGTTATTCTGCTGCCGCGTTTTTTTGCGTCAACATAAACCTTATTATCGGGTCTCATTCCGGGAGTTCTGAAAACGATGTCTCCCGAAACTCCGTCAAGATAATTTTCGCCGAGGACGAATTTTATATCTTTGCCCTCGTATTCTTTTAAGATGTCGGACATCTGTTCCGGAGTTTTTTTATCGTGGACGACGACCGACACACCGTGCGACAGAAACAGGTCGGCAACGGGGCGGTGGCTTACGCCGAAACCGATAAGAGAAACGGTTTTTCCTTTAAGATTTTCAAAATATTCGCTTATCGTGCTTTTCATGAAAAAGCCCTCTTTCAGATATTTTTAATTACCGGTAAAATCATCGGTTTGCGTTTGGTCTGATCGTAAATAAATTTCGAAAGGTCGTCTCTGACCTTGCTTTTTGCGTTATAGACCCATTCGCCCGAACCTTCTTTTGCAGAGTTTTCGATACTCTGAGCGGTGCGTTCCTTTATTTTATCGGTAAGGTTCTGATTTTCCTTGACATAGACAAAACCTCTCGTAAG
>CAKSPP010000254.1 GCA_934481505.1 uncultured Eubacteriales bacterium | reverse complement strand
GGCTCATATGTTCCTCACGACTTCCGAATATATGAATTACCGCCTTACAGGAAACGCCGTAACAGACCCCGGAAACGCCGCAATGCGTCAGCTTTTCAATATAAACACCGGCGACTGGGACGACGAGCTTTTAAGCCTTGCGGGTGTTTCGCGTGATAAAATGCCGAAATGCGTTTTCACGGGCGAATATATCGGAAATCTTACCGAAAAAGCGGCGGAAGAACTGTCTCTTCCGACATCCGTAAAGGTCTATAACGGCGGACACGACCAGTATTGTGCGGCGGTCGGCTGCGGGGCTGTCGAAGACGGCGATATGCTTCTGTCGACGGGGACGACTTGGGTCGTTCTCGGCGTTTCGGATAAGCCGCTTTTCACCGAAAGTTTTCTTGCTCCGGGCGTTCACCCCTGCAAGGGCGTTTTCGGAAATATAGCGTCTCTCCGTTCTGCGGGTTCGGCTCTCAAATGGCTGAAAAATGTCATTGGAGAAGACGACTTCAAGAAAATGGACGACGAAGCCGAAAAACGCCGCGACAGTGCAAAAAATGTTTTCTTCTATCCCTACTTTGCGGGGGCGGGCTTTCCGCATAATATGGATAACTTCAATTCCTGCGTTTTGGGTCTCGAACTGATGAACGACAAATACGACCTTGCAAGAGCCTTAATGGAGGGCATTGCGTTCGAAACCCGCGGCGTGCTTGAAGAATTCGAGCGTTGCGGAACGAAGATAAAAGGTCTTAAAATGGTAGGCGGAGCGGCGAAGAGCAAGGTTTGGAGCAAAATCACCGCCGATGTCTGCAACTGTGAAATTTTCTTTCCGACCGAACCCGACACCTGCTGTATCGGGGCGGCTCTGCTTGCAGCGGTCGGCTGCGGAATTTATCCCGATTATGTCACCGCAGGCAAAAATATGATAAAACACAGCGGAACGCTTACTCCCGACGGCGAAGCGGCGGCGTTCTACGATGAAAAGTATAAAAAATATAAGCACGGCTTTAAGTTGCTTAAAGAATTTTTCGAAAAATAAGAAAGAAGGCATAAATAATGTTAGTAACTCTTAACGACGTCCTTCTGGACGCACAGAAAAACAAATACGGCGTAGGTCTTTTCAACACTGTAAACCTCGAAATGGCAAAAGGCGTTCTCGCCGCAGCCGAAGAACTCCGCTCTCCCGTAATTATCGGTACCGCCGAGGTTCTTTTGCCCTACGCTTCTCTTGAAGAACTCGCATATTTCCTTTTGCCGATGGCAAAAAAGGCGACCGTTCCCGTCGTTCTTCATTTTGACCACGGTCTGACTTCGGGCAAAATCCTCGAAGCTCTCCGCCTCGGATTTTCTTCCGTTATGTATGACTGTTCGAGCGACAGCTACGACGAAAACGTAAGAAAAGTTGCCGAAATGGTTAAAATCGCAAGGCTCTTCGGAGCTACCGTCGAGGGCGAACTCGGACACGTCGGTGCAAACGACGGAAGTGCCGAGGGTGACGCTTCGGGCGACCACAGCATCTATACCGAACCCTCACAGGCAAAAGACTTTATCGAAAAAACCGATGTTGACGCTCTTGCTGTCGCAATAGGAACCGCACACGGTGCATATAAGGAAAAACCGAAGCTCGATATCGAAAGACTTAAAGAAATCGCACACACCGTCTCCACTCCGCTCGTTCTTCACGGCGGTTCTGGACTTTCCGACGACGATTTCAGAAACTGCGTTTCGAACGGTATCGCAAAGGTCAATATCTTCACCGATATCAACATCGCCCAGGTCAAGAGCGTTGTCGAAAACTACAAAGAAGGCTTCGGCATGACCGACGTTATGTGTCAGGCTTCCGAC
>CAKSPP010000253.1 GCA_934481505.1 uncultured Eubacteriales bacterium | reverse complement strand
CACCCCTCCCGAATTCTGCCCGGTATGTAAAGTTCCCGGCTCGAAATTCACCGAAGTTACCGGCGAAATGAAACTTGCCGCAGAGCATGTTTTCGGAGTTGGAACAAAACTTGACAATGTTCCCGAAGAAGATAAAGCGTATATCCTCGAACAGCTCAAAGCAAACTTCACCGGCGAATGCAGCGAAGTCGGAATGTATCTTTGCATGGCCCGCATCGCTCACAGAGAGGGATACCCCGAAATCGGACTTTACTGGGAAAAAGCAGCTTACGAAGAAGCCGAACACGCAGCAAAATTCGCTGAACTTCTCGGTTCCGAACTTGAACCGAATATGACTTCGTCGACCGAAAAGAACCTTAAATGGAGAGTCGATTGCGAATACGGTGCAACACAGGGAAAATTCGACCTTGCGGCTTGTGCAAAGAAAAACGGACTTGACGCTATCCACGATACCGTTCACGAAATGGCTCGCGACGAAGCCCGTCACGGAAAAGCCTTCGAAGGTCTTCTCAAAAGATATTTCGGTAAATAATTATGGAAAACTACACCGTTTGCCATTGCAAAAAAGTGACTTATGCCGATATTGAGGACGCCCTCGTCACCGAAACGCACTTCGAAAACGTCGAAAAGGCATTTGAGGATGTTCAGAAGATAACTCATTGCTCGACCGGCTGCGGCGGCTGCCACGGAAAAATACTCGACATAATTTCACAGATAATGATGAATAAATAAGGAGAAAACTATGAAATACATTTGCCCCTGCGGCTATGAATACGACCCTGCGGTAGGCGACCCCGAAAACGGAATTGCTCCCGGAACTGCCTGGGAAGATGTCCCCGAAGATTGGGTCTGCCCCGTCTGCGGTCTCGGAAAAGACGCGTTCGACGCCGAATAAAACATAAAACAAAGGACAGGCACCGTATGTGTCTGTCCTTTCGTGTTTCCCGTAAAATTGTAAATTTATCCGTAAATCTTAAAACAAACGATTGACACTTCGTTTTTTATCGGTTATACTGAAAAAAAACGGGTGAGCACCTACCGTATGTAAGGCTATCTTGCATACGGTTTTGCTTTAAGAAGAGAGGAAAGAATATGAAAAATCTGAAAGGAACCCTGATCCTTTTGCTTACCGCAATGATCTGGGGTATTGCGTTTGTCGCACAGGATGCGGCGGCGGGAAATATCGGCTCCTTCACCTTTAACGGAACGCGTGCTGTTCTTGCGGCGGTTTTCCTGCTTGTCGTGATCATTGTAAAAGACGGTTCGAAAAAGCAGAAAATCATTCCCGAAAAAACGGAAGCGAAAAAAATTCTCAAAGCGGGGATAATCTGCGGCGTTTTTCTGAGCATTGCGGTGAATTTGCAGCAGCTCGGAATTGCGGCATACCCCGACGGAGTCGCCGTATCGGGAAGATCGGGTTTTCTTACCGCCACTTATGTCGTAATGGTCGCCGTCGTTTCGCTCTTCTTCGGAAAAAAACTCAACGTTTCCCTTGTCGTCGCGGTCGTCGGCTGCATGGCGGGAATGTATCTTCTCTGCCTTTCGGGCGGACTTTCCGGAATTTATACCGGAGACATTCTCATTTTCTGCTGTGCGATAGCCTTTACCTGCCATATAATTGCGGCGGACAGATTTTCGTCGCTTGATACCGTAAAGGTTTCATTTATCCAGTTTGTCGTTGTTTCTGTCCTGTCGTTTATCCCCGCTGTTATTTTCGAGAAAATCGAATGGCAGTCTCTCGTTTCGGCATGGCTTCCGATAGTTTATGCAGGCGTTTGTTCGAGCGGAATAGGCTACACCTTGCAGATGATAGGTCAGAAATATGCAGAACCC
>CAKSPP010000252.1 GCA_934481505.1 uncultured Eubacteriales bacterium | reverse complement strand
TACATACTGTACTATAACGGCGCCGTCGTCGGCTGTTTCGGCTGCCGAAAAAGCGGTAAACGACGCTGCGGCACTGCTTGAAAACGCAGGCGGCGAACAGAATTATCTTTTTGCCGATAAAAATATGGAATTTACTCTTCCCGAACCTGTTGCCGAAGCGGTAAAAACAAGTCTTGAAATCTCGGAAATGACGGACGGGGCTTTTGATATTACCATAGCTCCTCTCTCAAAACTATGGAATATTACCGAAAGAACGGTGCCCCCGACCGAAAAAGAAATAGAAGACGCGTTAAAGCTTGTGGGATATAAATCCGTTATGCTTGAAGGAAACACTGTCAGATTTTCGGAAGAGGGAAGAGGTATTGATATCGGAGCTGTCGGCAAGGGAATGGCTGCAAAAGCGTCAATTTCGGCTCTCAAAGAACAAAGTGTCGAAGAAGCGATAGTAAATCTCGGCGGAAACGTATGCGTTCTCGGAGACAAAAACGGCGAAAAATATAAAATAGGAATAAAAGACCCAAAGTCCGACGGGCTTTTGGGCTATGTCTCGGTCGGAAACACTTCGGTCGTTACTTCCGGTGTCTATGAACGCAATTTTGAATATGACGGCAAAATTTATCATCATATTCTCGATACTTCAACAGGGTATCCCGCCGATAACGGTTTGCTTTCGGTTACGGTTGTATGCGACGACCCCGTTGCCGCTGATATTTTAAGCACCGCGTTCTTTGTTGTCGGAAAAGAAAACGCCGCAGCACTTTTTGAAAAATGCACTGCATACGGGCTTAAAACCGTAATTTTCGTATCGGAAAACGGCGGTATCTATACGGTCGGACAAAACGACCTTTTTATTCTCGGAAAAGAGGAATATTTCTTTGAAAATTAGAAAATTTCTGCCGGATATCACAGTTGTTGCGGTTGTTATCGTTCTTTCATTTATTATCGGAATGTTGCCGTCGTTTTTTTCTTCCGCGGGCGAAACTTTTATTGTCTCGGATAACGGTAAAACATCGGAATACAGTCTTTCGGAAAACAGGGAAATTATTCTCGAACATTCCAAAATCATTGTCGAAGACGGAACCGTCAGGGTTGAAGACAGCGACTGCAAGGACAAAATCTGCGAGAATTTCGGAAGAATATCAAAAGCCGGGGAAAGCATAATATGTATTCCCAACAAACTTTCGGTAAGAATTTCGGGCGACGGGGAGGTGGACTCCGTTGCAGAATGACAAAATCAAAAAAATCACGCTTATAGCCTTGCTTTCGGCTCTTGCTCTGATATTTTCCTACATAGAAAGTCTGGTGTCTCTCGGATTTATTTTCCCCGGATTCAAAATCGGTATTTCGAATATTACGGTGCTTGTCGTTCTGTATTTACTCGGTGAAAAATATGCGGTTCCGTTCGGACTTTGCAAGAGTTTCTTTTCACTTTTGTTTTTAGGGAGGCTTTCTTCTCTCTGTTTTTCGGTATGCGGAATGGTAATGTCGCTTTTTATAATGATTTTGCTGCGAAAAACAAAGAAATTTTCGATATTTGCGGTGAGTGCCTGCGGTTCGGTCTTTCATATATGGGGGCAATTTTTTGCCGCCGCAGTCGTTTTTTCTTCCTTTTCTCTTTTACGGATGATGCCGTATCTGTCGCTTCTTGCGGTTGTTTCGGGAGTCTCCGTTGCCGCGGTTTCTTCTCCGATAATATCAAGACTTGACAAATCATGACAAAAGTGCTATACTGAACAAAGTGTCTGCTCATTAAAAATACTATAAAAAACCTTATGAGGTTATTCAGGGAGAGATTTTGATGAAAGAAGCAGTTTATACAAAAGAAGAACTTAAAAATATATGTGCCAAATTCGCCGTAAGAGGTG
>CAKSPP010000251.1 GCA_934481505.1 uncultured Eubacteriales bacterium | reverse complement strand
GTCCAGACCGGAAAGGTCAGAGTTATCGTTTCAATGTTCGGGCGTGAAACGCCGGTCGAATTTGACGCGGCTCAGCTCGAATTACTAAAATAACAGGTTTCTTATTAAGGAGGCTAATTTACAATGGCTCAGAAAATAACAGGATATATAAAATTGCAGATTCCCGCAGGAAAAGCTAATCCCGCTCCTCCTGTAGGTCCTGCTCTCGGTCAGCACGGCGTCAACATCATGGCGTTCACCAAAGAATTCAATGAAAGAACAAAGAACGATATGGGTCTTATAATCCCGGTTGTTATCACCGTTTATGCAGACAGATCGTTCTCCTTCATAACCAAAACTCCGCCGGCAGCGGTTCTTATCAAGAAAGCTTGCGGAATCGAAAGCGGTTCCGGCGTCCCCAACAAGAACAAGGTCGCTAAAATAACCAAAGCTCAGATTCAGCAGATCGCAGAGACAAAAATGCCCGACCTCAACGCAAACACCGTTGAAGCGGCTATGTCTATGATTGCAGGTACTGCAAGAAGTATGGGCGTCGAAGTCGTAGACTGATCGCCTTTCGAAAAAGTGGGAGGATTCGGTAAATCCACTATTATCCGCAGGTGCGTAAGCACCAAACATACCACACAGGAGGAAATTTATTAACTATGAAAAAAGGAAAGAAATATATCGAAAGCTCTAAGCTTATAGATAAATCCAAGCAGTATGACGCAGCAGAGGCAATGGACCTCGTTTGCCAGACTGCAAAAGCAAAGTTTGACGAGACCGTAGAACTTCACGTAAAGCTCGGCGTTGACTCCAGACACGCAGACCAGCAGGTCAGAGGTTCTATCGTTCTTCCGCACGGAACCGGTAAATCCGTTAAAGTTCTTGTTTTCGCAAAAGGCGATAAAGTAAAAGAGGCTGAAGAGGCAGGTGCCGAATATGTAGGTGCCGAAGATCTCGCGGCTAAAATCCAGAAAGAAAACTGGTTCGATTTCGACGTTGTTATCGCGTCTCCCGACATGATGGGCGTTGTCGGTCGTATCGGTAAAATCCTCGGTCCTAAGGGACTTATGCCGAACCCGAAGGCTGGAACCGTAACTCCCAATGTCGCTCAGGCCGTTAAGGAAGTTAAAGCAGGTAAAATCGAGTACAGACTTGATAAAACCAACATTATCCACTGCCCGATCGGGAAAGTTTCTTTCGGAGCCGAAAAACTCGGAGAAAACTTCAATGCACTTATGGGTGCCATCATCAAAGCAAAACCGGCTGCTGCAAAAGGTATTTACCTCAAGAGCTGTGTTGTCGCTTCCACCATGGGCCCCGGCATAAAGATCAACGGTGCAAAGTTGATGTAATTGCAAATAAAAACTTTTTGGTCTCTGTCGGATAACCCCGGCAGAGATTTTTTTAGGGGATAATTTATGTATAAAATTTTTATCGTCGAAGACGACGCCGGAATCGCAAACGAAATAGCTTTGCGTGCCGAGGGGTGGGATATGAAACCCGTATGCGTTTCGGATTTTCGCAATGTTGCCGAAGAATTCGCAAAGAAAAATCCTCATATCGTCCTGATGGATATTTCGCTTCCTTTCTATGACGGCTACTATTGGTGCGAAAAAATACGCAGAATATCGAGTGTTCCCATAATTTTTATATCTTCCGCCGCCGACAATATGAATATTGTAATGGCGATGAATATGGGTGCCGACGATTTTATCGCAAAGCCGTTTGACCTTTCGGTTCTTATGGCAAAGGTTGCGGCTCTTCTTCGCAGATCCTACGATTTTGCAGCGACGACTCCCGTTCTCGAATGGCGAAACGCTTTTCTTACCGTCGGTGAAAGTTCCCTTAATTACGGCAGTGAAAAGATCGAGCTTACGAAAAA
>CAKSPP010000250.1 GCA_934481505.1 uncultured Eubacteriales bacterium | reverse complement strand
GGTTTCAGCCGTGCAGTATTCGATATAGTAAGTGGGAATTTCGGAAATAACCGCATCGATTTCGGCGTCGGTCGCCATGGTGTTATAAGGCGTTTTGCCTGTATAAATTCCGTCTTCGCCGAAGTAGTATATTCCCGCGGGCAAAAGTCCGTTGGAATATTTTTCGTTAAAGGCGTACCAAGTATTCTTTACAGCCTTTTTGCCGCTGTTTATAAAGTAGAGATTTCCGTCTTCGTCCTTTACAAGCCCCTTAACTGTCGGGACGTTGTTTTCGTACCAGTAGACATCTCCTTTGTTATCGGTAACAAGACCGTTCTGAATCTGCATTTTGCCGTCTTCGCCGAAGAAATATCTGCCTGCCGGGAGAAGCCCGTTAGAGGCTGCGGAGTCGAAAGAATACCAAGTATTTCTGACGGCTTTCTTTGTACTGTTTATGTAATAGAAGCTGCCGTCGTCGTCTTTTACAAGACCTTTGACCTGTTTTACATTGTTTTCATACCAGAAAACATCGCCCTGTTTATCGGTATAAATTCCGTTTCTTTCGATAAGTTTACCTGTTTCGTCGAAATCGTATTCGCCCGCCGGCAAAAGTCCGTTGGCAAAAGATTCGCCGAATTTATAGGAGCAGTTTTTAACTGCCTTTTTAGTGCTGTTTATAAAGTAGTAATTTCCGTTTTCGTCTTTTACAAGACCTTTGGCAACGGCAACACCGTTTTCGTAATAACGGATTTCACCGCGTTCGTTTACAAGTCCGTTTCTGATAACGAGTTTACCGTCGGCACCGAAATAATAAGTTCCCGCCGGCATAAGGCCGTTTGCGGTTTTATCGGAAAAAGCGTAATATGTGTTTCTGACAGCTTTTTTTGTTCCGTTGATAAAGTAGAGATTTCCGTCGTCGTCTTTTACAAGGCCTTTAACAATGGGAACGCCGTATTCATAATATCTGATTTCACCGTCGTCGTCAAAGGAAAGTCCGTGTTTTATACCGGAAATCGTGTCAGTATAAACTGTGGTCGCAGCGGTAAGGTCTGCTGAAAGAGCAGCGATTTTATCACTTGTTGCCTTTACATCGGCAGAAATGCCGTCAGTACCTCTTATTTTAGCAAAGCCGCCCGCCGGCAAAACCGGATCACCGTCGGCGTTTTTCTCGGCAACAGCCGCTTTTATTTCGGCAAGGTTTTCCGAAAGAGCCGCATAGAGGGCAGCGTCTCCGTCGGTATTTTTAAGAGCCGATTCGGCGTCGGAAATTGCGGTTTCGAGAGCTGCGTAGCTCTTTAATTTACAATTCGAATTAAGTAAGTCTATAAGCTTACTGTAATTTTCATATACTTCTCTTGCGGTCTCGGCGTCGTTTGCCGCAAGGATAAGCTTATCGCCCTCGGTCTTATCTGAAATACCGCCCTCAAAGATATCGTAATGAACAAGGTCGGTCGGCACGGTATTAAAGAAAAGCGATTCGTCCGTGTGAATTATCTCATAAAAGACAGAAAACAGGTATTTTTTAGAACCGCTGCATATCTTCATCGAATCATCGACATAACTGTTGATAGCATAAGAGTAGAGAACTTTTCTGTCGTAATCGCCGCCATCCCATTTATTCCATACTTCGATAACATCGCTTACATCGGCTGTTCCCTGGGATTCTCTGTAAGCCGCCATTTTTTCGGTAAGATATTCGGTTATGGTTTTTCCGTCGGCAACAATATCCGTCGCGAAATCACCGAGATAGTCTATAATCGGTTCAAAAGTTTCGGTAACGCCGTCCGACTTTTTGGGAATAGTAACCTTACCCAATTCTTCGCCGCAGACAGCACAGTATTCTTCACCCTCGCCCTCTTCGGTATAGGTTGCAGGGGTTATTACTCTGGTAC
>CAKSPP010000249.1 GCA_934481505.1 uncultured Eubacteriales bacterium | reverse complement strand
GGTCATGTATACCCGAAAAATAATAGAGAATTCAAGATAAACGGAAAGTACGTAAACTCATGGATGGATAATATGGACTTTACAGACGGGCATATCTGGCACGTGTATTGCTCCTATGAGGTGGTTGACCCCAGCGCCGGGACGCTCAGCGGCACGGTGAAAAGTTTTAATTCCACCACCGACCCGGTGACGGTGCAGCTGTTCAAGAGCGGCTCCTCTTCGGCAGCGTACAGCACTGTCGTAAAAGGGAATTCCGCCTCCTACACCATTTCCGGCGTTACTCCCGGCACCTACACCATGAAGGTTTCGAAGAAAAATCATGTCACACGGGAGTATACGGTGAACGTGACCGCCGGCGCGAAGACCCAAAACGCACAGATTCATCTGCTCGGCGATATCAACGGCGACGGAAAGATATCTACGGCAGACGTTCTTAAGGCTAACTTCCACGCAAAGAGGGTGAACCTTCTTACCGGATACGAATTCCTTTGTGCGGATATCAACGGCGACGGAAAGATATCTACGGCGGACGTTAACAAAATAAATGCTCACGTCAAAAAAGTAAGCCTTCTTTGGTAAAAATTCTGTCTTAATGCCGAGACTTCCGCTCTGTGATCATACGCGCGGATGCCGGAACCCGAAAAATAAATCGGAGATATATCTCCCCGTCAATATCGCCTGAAAGCTGCCGATATATATCCGGCAATTCAATTGATACGACAGATATCAGTCGGATTCAGCGGGTATTGTTCGGAATAATTTTGAAAGAGGAGAGGATCGCGTATGAAGAAAGTATTTCGTCTGTTTTTGACGGCAATATTACTTGTCTGCTTTTTATGCGGATGCATGACTTTGCCCGAAGAAAATCCCGGAGGAAGCCGTCAGCCCGACGGCGGTTCCGTCAAAGCCCCGGATGATTCAAACGCGGAAGACAGCGTTTTGGCGGCTTTGCAGCAGAAGATCAATTATTACAGCAAAGGCGCAGGCGTCGCTTTCATCGGCTATGTGGACAGCGAAAGCTCCGAGGTCGATCTGCGTGCCTATTATGCAGGCAGCGAAACGGGAAAGGCCTATCCCGACTTAGTGCATGCACCGCTTTACATGGCTGAGGGGCAGGAGCTGTATGCAATTATACCGCCGAATGACAAGGGAACGATAATAGTGTATCCATCCACGATGACCGATGACGGCGAGTATGCAGATGATAAGAGTAACCCGCTCTGTATAGGGGAACCCGGCGAGGCCCTTTTGCTGCGATGCAACCTCAGCGAAATATACGCCAACGTGTTGATCGCCGTTACCGATGGCGGAGGAGCCTTGGATTTCCGCCCGTCGCTTTCTATGGAAAACGGTCATTTGCAGGAGATCGCAGGGGTGTATGATTTCTCAATACACGAGGAAACACCGGACGAGCGCTCTGTCCAGATCGCAACAGAGATCCTTCTTGAAGTCGATGAGGTGAAGGATGCTATCGAACACGGGATGAAGATCATGTATACCGGAGATACGCAGATGATCGAAGGCCGAACCTGTCTGCTGTTCGCTCTCGGAACCGACAGCGAGGATCAGTTTGTCAGAGAGCACTATTACGGCGTGTGCGACAATCTCATCTATGTATATGACGCAGTGAGCGATACATGGGCGGTTCTCGGGAGGAAGTAAGATAAAAGGAGGAAAAAATGTGCAATTCAAAACGAAGCGGCAGTTTTTTTCCTTGTCTCTTCATAAATATGTTGATGAATATTGAAGGACTGCTGCCGGCTGTGATTTTATTGGTTTTACATTTTTGGCTGAAAATATCGGTGTGGTGGCCGGTCGGGGAATATACAGATCTTTCTTCATTTGGAAAGGATCAATTATTATGGGTCTTATTAAAGCAGGTCTCGGC
>CAKSPP010000248.1 GCA_934481505.1 uncultured Eubacteriales bacterium | reverse complement strand
ATAAAAGATATAACCGTCTCCCCCGTAAAAGGTTCGACGGTCGCGTTGAGTTATTTTCTCGCATCGGAAATTTCCACGCTTATAATAAGTTTTGCGGCTCTCGGAATCAGTCTTGCTTATCTTGCTTTCTGCGGCTGGTATCTTTCCGCGACTGATATTTTCCTTATTATCCTCGATGTATTTCTTCTCACCCTTTTTGGGACTGCTCTTTCTTCTCTCATAAACGCACCTCTTACGACATCGGGACAGGGGTCGGCTGTCGGAACGATAGTAAGTGCCGGCTACGGATTTATCTGCGGAGCGTATATGCCGATATCGACCTTCTCCGAGGGACTTCGCAATTTCATTTCGTTTTTGCCGGGAACCTACGGCACGGGACTTATCAAAAACCATATTCTCGGCGGAGTCTGTGCCGAAATGATAACCGAGGGCTTTCCCGAAGATGTTGTCGAAAAAATAAAGGATTCTATCGACTGCAATCTCTATTTCTTCGGCAATAAGGTCGGAATTCCCGAAATGTATATGATTCTCGTTGCGTCAACCGTCGTGTTTATCGGGCTTTTCGTGCTTTATAAGACTCTGACAAGGAAAAAGATATGAAAAAATCAAGATATAACACGGCAAGAAAACTGCTTATTTTCTGGACTTTGTTTATAGGGATAGGAGCTCTTGCCGGCGGCGTGGGAATGCTTTGCGACCCGACGGGAAAAGCCATGAGAATGGACGCAATGCTTCCGTTTTTCCAAAAGCTGCCGTTTGCGGATATCCTCTTTAACGATTTGCTGTTTTCGGGATTTGCCCTTATCTGTGTAAACGGAATAACGAATATCACGGCGGCATATCTTCTCATAAAAAAGAAGAAATCGGGAATTATTGCCGGAGGAATTTTCGGCGGAACGCTTATGCTCTGGATATGTATTCAGTTCTATATGTTTCCTCCCAATTTTATGTCCACGATATACTTTATTTTCGGATTTTTGCAGGCGGTAACGGGATATGCGGCATATGTCTTTTACAAACAGGAAAATTTTGTGTTTGACGCGGACAAATATAAAAATATAGGAACCGACCCGTCGAAACTCGTCGTATATTTTTCGAGAATGGGATACACAAAAACGCTCGCGTATAAAGAAGCGAACAGACTCGGAGCCGACATTTTCGAAATCACGACCGACGAAAAAACCGACGGAACCGCAGGCTTTTGGAACTGCGGAAGAATAATGGTTTCGGACGGAAATATAAAAATAAACGACGACTGCGACACCGAAAAATATGAGGAAGTCATAATCTGCTCCCCTATTTGGGTGTTCACCGTCGCCGCTCCGATAAAAGCTTTCTGCGAAAATAAAAAAGGCAGAATAAAAAGTCATTCGATAATCCTCTGCCACTTTATGAACGCGAGATTTACAAAAGCAGCCGACAAGATAGACCGACTGCTCGGAAACAAACGAAAAAGCCTCAAAAGCGTTCCCTGCAAAGAGGGAAAATTTTCGATTACATATAAAGAATCGCTGTAACAAACATTACAGCGATTCTTTTTTATCATTTACGCCAACGCGGCTCCGAGAGCCTTACAAGAAGCAAGAGCGTCATCGTCGGGAGCTTCGTTGCATATAACACTGTCGCACGCAAGAACGGCACCGTCGGAAATGCAGGTTTCCTCCCATTTTCTCATCCATTCGCCGTCTCCCCAGCCGTAAGAGCCGAAAAGACCGACCTTCTTGCCCTCCAGTTTAGCTTCGCATGCGGAGAACATCGGCTCAAACTCCGAATCCTCCAACTGCTCCGAGCCCATGGACGGGCAACCGAATGCAACGGCGTCAAACGAATCCATCATGGACGCGTCAAACTCCGAGGCGGTCTTGACCGTGACCTCTGCTCCGCTTTCCTTGGCACCGTCCGAAACGGCGAACGCCATGTTTTCGGTGTTGCCGGTAC
>CAKSPP010000247.1 GCA_934481505.1 uncultured Eubacteriales bacterium | reverse complement strand
GACCTTTCTTCGGCGTTCTGCGAAAAAGATGTTTTTTATGATTACGAAACCTATCTCGAACACCTGAAAAGCACCGAGGAATTCGAAAAAGCACACCCGAATTTCAAACTGAAAAAGACTTCGGCTCACGCCTTCAAGAATTTGCAGATAAGAATTCATGAAGGAAACTGGGCGATGGTCTCAAAAGGAAAAGCTCCTGCGATTCACTTTGTTATCCGTCACCCGAAACTTCGGGAAGCGATAGAAAATTTCGTTCCGCCGCTTGTTGAAAAAGAATAAAGCAAAAGCCTGCACTCGACAGAGTGCAGGCTTTTTTGTGAGGTTATTTATCTTCTGATACAGGAATTAAGCGTATTTTTCAGGGTTTCCATGCTTATCGGCTTTGCGATATGAGCGTTCATTCCGGCATTGAGTGCGTCCTGAACATCCTTTACGAAAGCGTTCGCGGTCATTGCGACAATTGGGACGGTGAGTGCTTCGGGGTGTTTTGAAGCTCTTATCTTTTCGGTCGCTTCGTAGCCGTTCATTTTGGGCATCTGCCAGTCAAGGATTATCGCACTGTATTCTTTTCCCGCGGCATATTCCTTTTTGACAAGCGAAACGGCGTTTTCTCCGCTGTATACGGCGTCAAACTCTACTCCGCTGTCTTTCATGTTCTCTTTTATGCCGTTGCAGATGTTTTTATCGTCGTCGACAAGCAGCATTCTGGTCATATGGTGGTGTTCCCGGAAATGTTCGTCCTCTTCTTCGTGGGGAAGACGGGGCGACATTCTTCCGCTTTCAATCTTGGAAATATCGAGAATACCGTTTATAAGTCCGAGCAGGTGATTGCTTGCAGCCCCTATCTTGCGGGCGTATTCGCGGACTTTGACGGTGTTCTCGGGTTCTCTTGCAAGCAAAGTCGAAAATCCTATAACCGCATTCATCGGCGTTCTTATGTCGTGGCTCGTATTCGAAAGGAAGGTCGTCTTCGCCTCATTTGCTTCTCTCTCTATCTGCAAAGCTTCGGAAAACTGTTCGTTATGCGATTCCTGCATCTTCTCTTTCTGTTTCTGCGAACGGACGATAAAGAAGATTATGACCGCGGCGATAATAACGACGACTACCGCGACAATAAGAAGAGCTTGCAGCGGGTGGCGGCGGGTAAAGAGCATAAGCGAAATGGGAATCCGAGTGAATGTTCCCGTCGCTTAAATATGCCGCGAGGCTGTCTTCCGAAACGTCTTTGTTCGGTTTTTGTGCATATGCAAGTTCCGATTCGATAACGGGGGAACTGTTGATAAATCCGACCGAGGAACACATTCCCGAAGTCATAGGAACTCCGATAAATATATCAAAATCGGATTCCGAAAGAAGCTGTTTTGCGTTTTGGCGGCTCGTGCAGAAAGTATATTCAAGTTTGAGCCCTGTTTTTTCGGCATATTCCGACCCGCCCGCAAACCATAAAATCACGAAAAACGCAGATATAATCAACTCTCCGCCGCCCCGACCCACACTCCGCCTGATAAATAATGACAACAAATTTGTTACAAATAGTTTAATTTTAGGGAATAGGGGATGAAAATGATACCGAAAACCAAATCTTTACGCTTCGCAGTGCCCGATTTTATTATATGATTTTTACTTCTTGGCTTATTTCTTTAATCGTTCTCTTCGGTGGTCTACCAAGAAACTGCGGCTTTTTCTTATGTTTGGAGTTCGTATTATTCAACCTTGAAACATCATAAATTATCGGCTTTCTATAATTGTCGGTGGAGCCGACACTTCACTTCTTCACTTTTCACTATTACTTATTATTTCCGAAAAATCCTTATAAACGGGGGGAAATAGTGAAGAGTGAATAGTGAATAGTGAAAAGTGAATAGTGAATAGTGAAAAAAGTAAAAATCCCCATTCTTGCGAATGAGGATTTTTCTGGCGGATAGGGTGGGATTCGAACCCACGAGCCGCTTGCGCGAC
>CAKSPP010000246.1 GCA_934481505.1 uncultured Eubacteriales bacterium | reverse complement strand
TTTTCGGTGAAAAGATTGCCGACTACCCGTCTTTTATCTTGAAGAGCGGAGAAAAAGCTTTGGTGTCGGGCGAAAAACTTAAAATATTTACGGCGGACGGCAGGGAATACCGCGAAAACGATGTTCGGCTTGCCTGTCTTTACGCTTTCGGGAAACGCAGAAAGAAAGTTTTTATCCCAGAATATTTTTCTTCTGCGGCGGAGCGTATCGCCGCGGATAACGGCTTTTCCGTCCGCAGGATTTCTTTTTCGTCGGCGGACAGATACCTTCTTTTTAATTTTACCGACCCCGCTTTCTGTGCGGCGGAACTCATGGCATATATTGCCGAAAGCGGCGAGCGTTTCCGCGATATTTTATGCCGTTTTCCCGATATTTCGGTTTCTTCCGAAAGACTTTCGGTTAGCGGAAAGGCAAAAATCATTTCGGAACTTTCCTTGCTTCCGGGTGCGAAAAGATATTCGGGTGCTATAAGAATAATTTCTTCAAAACAAAACGGAGGCACGGCGATTTTTCCGACAGCCGACAGCCGCGGCTTTAAGGTTATCGCCGAAGCCGCAAACGCAGAGACCGCCCGTGCATTGTGTGAATTTTATGTAAATAAAATAAAAACAGTCGCCGAAAAGGTAAAAAATGACACAACTGAATGATATAATATAAACAAGATAACTTTGAAATATAAAATTTATTATATATAAATTGAATATTTAAGTATGATTATGGCGGCGACGCGTGCCTTTTTCATGCTTTTTTCCGCGGAACTGCGGAGTGTAATAAACGGAGCGACGCCGCCTTTTTATGGCAGTAAAAACGGTTTTTCGGGTTTTTACGGCGAAAAAGACGAGGTCGCTACATATCTGTATCTTTTTATAATGAAAAAAGGAGGAACATATTTGAAAAAAGCAGAAAAACTGAGAATAATTCCGCTCGGCGGACTTAACGAAATAGGCAAAAACCTCACGGTTTTCGAATGCGGAAAAGATATAATCGCCATTGACTGCGGACTTCTTTTCCCCGACGACGATATGCCGGGTGTTGACTATGTCATCCCGGATATGCAGTATCTTATAAAAAATCAGGATCGCTTCAAGGCGGTCTTTATTACCCACGGTCACGAAGACCATATCGGAGGAATTCCGTATCTTTTGAGACAGGTCAACGTCCCCGTTTACGGAACGAGACTTACTCTCGGACTTATCTATAATAAACTTAAAGAATTCCACCTCGAAAAGAAAGCCGAACTTATCGAAGTCGCTCCCGGCGACACTATCGACTGCGGCACTTTTAAGGTCGAATATATCCATGTCAACCATTCTATCGCGGACGCCGCGGCAATCGCTCTGCATACCCCCTGCGGAACAATTCTCCATACCGGAGACTTCAAAATAGACACCACCCCGATAAGCGACAGAATGATAGACCTTGCAAGAATAGGCGAACTCGGCAAAGAAGGTCTTCTTGCCCTTCTTATGGACTCGACAAACGCCGAAAGACCCGGTTTTGCGATGAGCGAAAGAAAGGTCGGCGAAACGCTTTCCGAGATATTTATGAAAGCGGCGAAAAAGAGAATTATCGTCGCGACGTTTTCTTCAAATGTCGACCGCGTTCAGCAGATTCTGAATATTGCGAAAAAATATAAGCGTAAGGTTGCCGTTGTCGGAAGAAGCATGGTAACTACCCTTGAAGTTGCCGATCAGCTCGGATATATGAATATCCCCGAAAATACGCTTGTCGATATCGCAAATGTAAATCAGTATCCCCCAGAAAAAATGGTTATAATTACGACCGGAAGCCAGGGAGAACCGATGAGTGCTCTTTACAGAATGGCATATTCCGACCACAAGACCGTTGAAATAACCTCAAACGATCTTGTCGTAATTTCCGCAACCGCAATTCCCGGAAACGAAAAACTTGTCAACAGAGTTATAAACGAGCTTTTCCGTTCGGGTGCGGAGGTTGTTTCCT
>CAKSPP010000245.1 GCA_934481505.1 uncultured Eubacteriales bacterium | reverse complement strand
CAACAGAGCATAATTATAAAAGGAAGTGAAAAATATGCTGAGATTTATGAAAAAAATCGGCGTTTCCTATCTCTTCTCGGGACTTATAAGCATTGTTATCGGCGTTGTCTTTATAATCTGGCCTAAACTTTCGCAGGATGTTTTCTGCTTTATTGTCGGCTGTGCGGCGGTCGTTTTCGGACTTGCCCTCTTCATTTACTACCTTGCGTCGAGCAAGAAAAAAGACTATCTTATGAACGAAATGATAATAGGACTTCTGACCGTTGTCGTCGGTTTTCTCTTCATTTTCAAAGCCGAAACATTATATAATCTTCTCGGAATGTTGCTCGGCGTATTCGTTGTTTTTCACGGACTTATCAATATTCAGGAAAGTTTCGTTATAAAGCGTTGCGGAAACAAAAAGTGGTATATTTTCTTCCTTCTTTCTCTGCTTTTTGTCGCCGCTGGTCTCGTTATCCTGTTCGTTCCCGGACTTGACGAGACGGTCTTTGCTTATATCCTCGGACTTTCCCTTGCCTTTGCAGGCGTTTTTGAAACCGTCATTTTCTTTATTCTCCGCAAATACGTCAAGAGAATAGAGGACGGCAGCGAGGAACTTACCGTTATTACCGACGGTGAAAACGGGATTATAATAAAAGAATAATATGGAGATGTTAAAAATGAAAAAAGTAATTGTCGAAACTTCCGCAAGACACGTTCACGTTTCCGAAAAAGACCTTGAAACCCTTTTCGGAAAAGGCTACAAACTCACCCCGAAAAAGGAACTTTCCCAGCCGGGTCAGTTCGCATGCGAAGAAAGAGTTCTTCTCCGCGGACCGAAAAACGAAATGAAAGGTGTTTCGATTCTCGGACCCTGCCGTAAGGAAACCCAGGTTGAAGTTTCTCTTACCGACGCAAGAACTCTCGGAGTTGCAGCCGCTATAAGAGAGTCTGGCGATATCGAAGGCACCGCAGGAATAACTCTTGTAGGCCCCGCAGGCGAACTTACCATCGATAAAGGCGTTATCGCAGCTAAAAGACATATACATATGACCAAAGCCGACGCTGCGGAATTCGGAATCGAAGATAAACAGATCGTTTCCGTCAAAGTAGATACCGACGGCAGAAGCCTTATTTTCGGCGATGTAGTTTGCCGTGTTTCCGATTCTTACGCTCTCGCAATGCACATCGATACCGACGAAAGCAATGCAGCATGCGTAAAACCCGGCACCATGGGCGAAATCATAAAATAAATTCAATTTGTTACAAAAATTGTAACTTTTGAAAAACCCTATTGACAATTGAAAAAATGAGTGGTAAAATCTTACCAAACCGATGAGGAAGAGTAAGTAAGTCAGACCTCTTTTCCCACAGAGAGCCGCAGGTGCTGGAATTGCGGCGGAAAATATCAGACCGAATGGACTTCCGAGGGCAAACGGAAATGGAGAAATCCAAAGTATGGGCGACGGAGCATGACTCTCCGTTATAAAAAGTCTGCATATGGTAGTATGCGTAGAGAGGATATACGATAACCGTATATCAAGCAGGGTGGCACCGCAGGAATTTTATCCTGTCCCGGCATTGTCGGGACAGGATTTTTGTTTTTTTACGGAGGATATTGAAATGTATATTTTATCGGGACGATGGCGACTCACCGATTGACCGTCAGAAAAATATAATATGGAAAGAAAAACAGTTTTGAAAGGAAAGAATTAAAATGAAAAAGAATTTTGCAAAAATCGCAGCAATCGTAATGACCCTTATAATGGCTTTCTCGCTTCTCACCGCCTGCGGCGGAACGGAGACAAACCCCAGCGGAAACAATTCGGACGGAAAAACCGTCTATAAAGTCGGCATCTGCAACTATGTCGACGACGCGTCCCTCAATCAGATTTATCAGAATATCGAAGCAAGACTTAAAGAAATAGGCAAAGAAAAAGGCGTTACCTTCGAAATTGCTTATGACAACTGCAACGCCGATGTAAACGTTCTCAACCAGATAA
>CAKSPP010000244.1 GCA_934481505.1 uncultured Eubacteriales bacterium | reverse complement strand
AACCTACGGATGCCAGAGTCAAAGTCTGGTGCCTTACCGACTTGGCTATATCCCCTTATATAATGTAAAAGTATATCACGGCTGCGATTTTTTGTCAAGCGATTTGACAAATAATTAGAATTTACCGCTTGAAATATTTGACGGTTTCATAGACGCCGACGCCCGAAAACGCGACGAACAGAACCGCAGGAGAAAGCAGAGACACAAGGTCATTTTCCTTTGAGATAAGAAGAAAAAACGCGACACCCGAAACTATTCCGGCGACTATAAAAAATATTCCGAGAAAGAGCGAAAACAAGTCTTTTTTCATTTCATATTCCTTTCAAACCATTTTACGGTTTTTTCGAATGTTTCATCTATCGGCGTCGGAGTAAATCCGAGGTCTTTTTCCGCTTTTGACGGGTCGTAATCGTGCGGTTCGGAAAGCGATTTCATCGTTATTTTATTAAGCACCTTTACAAACGGCAAAAACAGATAAACAAGTCCCGTCGGAATTATTATCGGGCGGGCGTTTCTGCCTGTTACGGCGTTGATTTTTCCGTAAACCTCGCGGACGGAAACATTTTCGCCCGAAACTATATACTGCCCTCTTTTTTGATTTTGACAAAGCGTTAAAATCACTCGGCAGACATCTTCGACATCGACAAAATTATATCCGCCTTTTATTCCGAATTCGGGTTTTCCCGAAAGAGTATCGGCAAATACTTTTCCGACGGCTGACGGCTTGAAATCGTTTATCCCGACGACTGCCGACGGAAGAACTATTGCCGCCGAAAAATCTTCGTTTTCCTTTATTTTACCGAGAACGTATTTTGCCGCCATTGCCTTGGCTTTTCCGTAATTTCCCTCTATTTTATCGGGGAAATAATCGTCGGGTTCGGAAATTTTTCCGCTGCCATGTTTTGCTATAGCGTCGACGCTTCCGACATAGATAAAACGAACATTTTTCTTTGCAAGACACACATTGCAGATTTTTTTCGTCGCGAGGAAATTTATTTTGTAGGTTTCTTCTTTTTTCTTGTCGGTAAGGTCGATAAGTGCGGCAAGATGAACGACCGTGTCGCCGTCCTTTATATTTTCGGAAAGGAAATTTTCGTCGCAGATATCTCCGATAACCTGTGTGCATTTTGTTCCGTCGAGTTCTTTTCCGACCGTTCTTCTGGTAAGAGCCGTAATTTTGATTTCGGGAAAAAATTTTTCCGTCATTCTCACAAGATTATTGCCTATATGCCCCGACGCTCCGGTTATAACAAAACGGTTCATACCATACCTCCGACATTTCGTTTAATTATACCGCAAATTTCGACAGGTGTCAACAAAACCGTGTTGATTTTTTCACAAATCCGTGGTATAATACACAGGTAAAATCAAAAGGAGGTACGCCGATGAATCTTCTTCACATGAAATACGCCGTAGAGATTGCGAAAACGAATTCAATAAACAAGGCTGCCGAAACGCTTTACGTCGGGCAGTCCGCCCTCAGCAGAGCGATAAAGGAGCTTGAAACAAACCTCGGCGTAGTTCTTTTTGAGAGAAGTGCAAAGGGTATGTTTCTGACCCCGGACGGCGAAGTTTTCGTTCGTTATGCGAAATCCGTATTAAAGCAGGTCGAAGACATTGAAAAGATGTTCGGAGAGGGTGCCGTCGGCAAGAAAAAGTTCTCGGTCTCGGTTCCTCGGGCAAGCTATGTTGCCGACGCATTCGCAAAATTTACAAAAAGAACAGAACCCGGCACCGAAATAGATATTTTCTATAAAGAAACGAACTCGATGCGTACCATCAAAAATGTTTTGCAGGACGATTACAAGCTCGGAATTGTCAGATACGCCGAAAATTACGATAAATATTACAAGGACATGATGGATGAAAAAGGGCTTGATTACGAGCTTATAACAGAGTTCGGATACAGGCTTCTGATGAGTAAGGAAAGTCCGCTTGCAAAGCTTGAAAAGATTTCTTTTGAAGACCTTAAAGACTTTACCGAAATTGC
>CAKSPP010000243.1 GCA_934481505.1 uncultured Eubacteriales bacterium | reverse complement strand
AAGAAAACAGAATCTTTTTCCGCGTCGAAATGCCATATGTCGTCTTTTTCGGTAAATTCATGCGATATTTTCCCCGTTTTTTCGACATTCCCCCCAAAAAGGGAAAAGGTGTTCCGAATATCGGAACACCCGTAAAGCGACAAAACGATTGAAAAAACCGCAAAAAGTGCGATTATTTTTCGTTTCATTTTTTCACCTTTTATTTTACTAACACATTTTTTCCGCAAGCTTCTTGCCGCCGAGAATATGGAAATGCAGATGTTTTACGCTCTGGCAGCCGTCGTCGCCGCAGTTGTTGACTATACGGTAGCCGTTTTCAAGCCCCTCGCTTTTCGCGATTTCGGGAATCTTCTCGAAAATTTTCGCGATATATCCGCTGTTTTCGGAATTTATTTCGTTTGCACAGCAGATATGCTTTTTCGGGATAACGATAATATGAACGGGAGCTTGCGGTGCGATATCTCTGAAAGCGTAAATATCTTCGTCCTCATAAATCTTGTTTGACGGAATTTCGCCTGCGATTATCTTACAGAAAATGCAATCCATTTTTATTCTCCTTATTTTGACGCCAGAATTTCTTCAGCTTTCTTAAAGACTTCGCCTATCTTTTCGGGCATTTTGATACCCGATGTTGCACTGTCGGGTCTTCCGCCTCCGCCGCCTCCTGCAATCGGGCTTATCTCTTTTAAGAGAAGACCTGCGTTTGCTCCGTTTTTAACGGCGTTCTTGCCGCAGCAGGCGACAAGGTTATTTTTGCCGTCAAAGGAAACGGAAATAACCGCAACAGCGTCGTCGTTTTCGGCTTTTATTTTGTCGGTAACGGTTCTTACGGCACCCAAGTCGACGCCCTCGGTTTTATACGCGATAAAGTCAAATTTGCCGACTTTCTTTGCCGACGACATAATGTCGCCCGTCTGGGACGCCGCAAGTTTCGCGTTTATCTTTTCGACTTCCTGCTTTGCGGCTCTTACTTCCGCCTGCAAAGCCGCAGCCTTTTTATCTATTTCGGCGGGGTTTGCTTTGAGTTCGGCAGCACATGCTTTTATAAGATTTTCTTTTTCTTCGAGGAACGAAAGAACTCCGAGACCCGTTGTTCCCTCAATTCTTCTTACGCCCGCTGCAACCGAACTTTCGGAAATTATCTTGAAAAGTCCGACTTTTGCGGTGTTCGAAACATGAGTTCCTCCGCAGAGTTCGACCGAGAAATCGCCCATTTTGACGACTCTTACACGGTTTCCGTATTTTTCGCCGAAGAGAGCCATCGCTCCCGTTTTCTTTGCTTCTTCAATCGAGGTTTCGTAATTTTCGACTTCTATTCCCGAAAGAATTGCTTCGTTCACGGCTTTTTCGGTATTTGCAAGTTCTTCCGCGGTCATCGGTGCAAAGTGTCTGAAATCGAAACGGACTCTGCTTTCGTCGACATAGCTTCCTGCCTGTTCAACATGGTTTCCGAGAACGCGACGCAAAGCCGCCTGCAAAAGGTGAGCCGCCGAATGGTTTCTCTTTATTGCCTCGCGGCGGTCGCCGTCGAGTGTTGCTTTAACGCTGTCGCCGACTGAAAATTCGCCGTCAGACAAACGGCAGATATGCAGATAAACGCCGTCGGTCTTTTTGGTGTCGGAAACATCGAGCACAGCTCCGTCTTTTGTTATTTTTCCCGAATCGCCGACCTGTCCGCCGCCCTCTCCGTAGAAAGGAGTTTTATCGAGAACGACTGTAACGTCGCCTTCCGAAACGCTGTCGACTGGGCCTTCGTCGGTGATAAGAGCAAGGATTTTCGCGTCGGTTTCATATTCGGAATAACCGGTAAATTCGGTTTTTGCAATGTCTGCAAGAGCGGATTTTGAATTTTCCGACCAGCCGGAGATATTACCTCTCGCGGCTCTCGCACGGTTTTTCTGTTCAAGCATGAGCTTTTCAAAACCGTCTTCGTCAACTTCAAGACCGTTTTCCTCGGCGATTTCGCGGGTAATGTCTATCGGGAAACCGAAAGT
>CAKSPP010000242.1 GCA_934481505.1 uncultured Eubacteriales bacterium | reverse complement strand
CTACATTCCTTTACCGGCTGGAAACGCCCTATCCTCACCGACAGCGGCGGATTTCAGGTTTTTTCGCTGTCATCGCTTCGCAAAATAACCGAAAACGGCGTAAATTTTGCTTCTCACCTTGACGGACACCGCATTTTTATGGGACCCGAAGAAAGCATGCAGATTCAGTCGCGCCTCGCGTCAACCATCGCCATGGCGTTTGACGAATGTATCGAAAACCCCGCGGAATACGATTATACAAAGCGTTCGGTCGAAAGAACATATCGCTGGCTTGTCCGCTGCAAAAATGAAATGGACAGGCTCAATTCTCTTGAAAACACGATAAATAAAAAACAGATGCTTTTCGGAATAAATCAGGGCAGCACCTATGAAGACCTGCGTATAAACCATATGAAGCAGATAGCTTCTCTCGGTCTTGACGGATACGCTATCGGCGGTCTTGCGGTAGGGGAGTCGGCTGATGAAATGTACCGCATAATCGAGGCTGTCGAACCGTTTATGCCCGAGAACAAGCCGAGATATCTCATGGGTGTCGGAACTCCCGTAAATATTCTCGAAGCCGTCTGGCGTGGGGTCGATTTCTTCGATTGCGTTATGCCCTCCCGCAACGCCCGTCACGGACATCTTTTCACCTCGAAAGGCATAATAAATATACATAATGCGAAATATATAACCGATATGTCTCCCGTCGACGACGAGTGCGACTGCCCTCTCTGTAAAAATCATTCCCGTGCATATCTCCGACACCTTATCGCTGCAAACGAAATTCTCGGAATGAGACTTGCCGTGCTTCATAATCTCCGTTTCTATAACAAGCTTATGGAAGATATCCGCAAAAATCTCGAAAACGGCACATTTGAGGAGTTTTACAGAGAAAAAAGAGAGATTTTGGGCAGAAGAATTTAACATTTTGTGAAAACTATTGCAATAAATAACAAAAGCCTATATAATAAAATTAAATATTATCGGAGGTAAAGTCAATGAATTTTCTTAATAACCTTATCCTTTTGGAGACTGCCGCTGCCGATGTGTCGACGCAGACTCCGACTCAGGGCTGGCTCACTCAGCTTATGACCTGGGGACCGCTTGTTCTTATCGTAGTTGCTTTCTATTTCCTTCTTATCAGACCTCAGAAAAAGCAGGAAAAGAAAACCGCTGAGATGAGAAACAGCATAACCGAAGGCGACCTCGTCACCACTATCGGAGGTATCACCGGTACCGTAAGACAGATCAAGGACGATGACACTTACATTATCGAGACCGGAGCGGATAAATCCAAGATTGCCGTAAAGAAATGGGCAATCCAGTCGAAAGACACCGTTTCCAACTGATAAAAGAGTAATTTTTCGAAGCGTCGCGGCATATATCTTACCGTAGAAAAATTTACGGAGGATTGTGCCATGACGCTTTTTGCAAAAAATAACGGAGAAAAGCCCGAAACCGATGTGAAATCAAACATATTCAAGATTCTCTTCGGTGCGGCTTTGGGAATAGCCACCTATATTGTTCTTATTTTAATTTTCGCATTTGTCATGACGGTTTCTTCCGTTCCCGAAAGTGCGGAAATCGTTTTTTCTTTTGCGGCTGTTGCAATAGGCAGTTTTGTCGCGGGCTTTGCTTCTCTTTGGAATATCGGCCGCTGCGGACTTATAAACGGTCTTATCTGCGGTTCGCTTCTTGCATGTATTCACCTTCTTGCCGCTTTGCTTTTCGGAGACGGCGGCAGACTTGTCTATCTTATAGTTTCCGCGGTTATTGAAATCGTGCTTTCGACCTTCGGAGGTATCGTTTCGGTAAACGCAAGGGCAAAATAAATTCAATGTCATTTTTGACTCGTTCCTTTCATACATTTTAACGAAAGGAATGAAAAATGATGTTGAAAAGAAACGTTATAAAAATCACGGTTTGTGCCGTCGCCCTTTTTGCCTACGCTCTCGGCTGCGTTTCCGCGTCAAGGACGGGCTTTTCGGGTTCTCTCGGCTTTTTCTTTTGGGAAAATGACGGCG
>CAKSPP010000241.1 GCA_934481505.1 uncultured Eubacteriales bacterium | reverse complement strand
CGCACCGACCCAGGTCAAAGTTCTTCTCGTTTCGCAGAAGAGCGAAGAATACGGACGCGAGGTTTATGAAAAACTGAAAGCGAAGGGTTTCCGCGTCGAATTCGACAACAGAAACGAAAAAATAGGATATATGATAAGAGAAGCCCGTCAGGTCGACAGAGTTCCCTATATGCTTATCCTCGGCGAAAAAGAGGTTCAGGAGGGAACCGTTGCGGTTCGCGACAGAGCAACCGACAAGACCGAAACAACAACTCTCGACGCATTTATCGAAAAACTTGAAAAAGAAGTAAAAGACAGAGTATAATAAGAAAAACCGTCGGCAGCGGCGGTTTTTTCGAACGATAGAAGAAGGAAGAAACAATGAGCAAGAAAAAGAAGACCGTGTTTATTGCAGTCTGGCTCGTTTTGATTGTCGCCCTGACAGTCGGCGCAATTATCGCACCTGCGGCGTCGGGTGGGAAAGAAGCGATAAAAGACGCAATGCAGGACGCGGTTCTGCACGGACTCAACAAAGTGAACTTTCTCGGGCTTGAAGTAAACCCGGCGGTGGTTTCCGGCTTTATCTTAACCGGAATACTCCTGCTGTTTGCGGCGGCGGTTCGGATTTTCGCAATCCCCCGTTTCAAGGAAATACCGGGAAAATTCCAGACGGTAATCGAATCGGCTGTCGGATTTTTCGACAACCTCGCCAAAACGAACAGTCCGCAAAGGAATTCGTTTTTGGGAGCGTATATTTTCAGTGCCGGCACCTATATTTTCATAGGAACGCTTTTCGAGCTTTTCGGAATTGAAGTAATGACGACCGAGGGAATGCCGATTTCGCTTCCCGCTCCCCTTTCGGATATAAACGCCGCGATAATGATGGGATTTGTTTCCTACGGCGTAATTCTCGGCGGAGGACTTGTCGGAAACGGGCTCAAAGGCATGGGCGGAGCATTAAAAGATTTTTCGCTTCCTATCTCAATGAGTTTTCGACTTTTCGGAGCGTTGCTTTCGGGGGCTTTGGTCACCGAGCTTGTTTATCACTATGTAAGTTTAAGTTTTGTTTTACCTGTTGCGGTCGGCGTTTTGTTCACGCTGCTGCACGCGATAATCCAGACTTACGTTTTAACGATGCTCACTTCCGTATTCTACGGAGAAGCAGCCGAAAGAAAACCTAAAAAAACTAAAAAACAGGCAAAAGCCTGACGGAGGTATAAAAAATGAAAAAAGCAATTAAAATCATCACCGTATGTCTCATTCTTACTCTTATAATATCTGTTTTCGCTCTTCCTGCATTCGCAGCCGAAGAAGCAACGACGGCAGCCGAAGAAAGCATTGCGGTAGCCCCCACAGATGAAACCAACGAAAACGACGTTCTTTCCGCAAAAGCAATAGCCGCAGCAGTCGCCATTGCAGTCGTCGCGGTAGGCGGTGCGATAGCCATGGGTCTTGCAATCTCCAAAGCAGTTGAAGGAATAGCTCGTCAGCCCGAAGCGGACGGCAAAATAAGAACCTCTCTTATGCTCGGTCTTGTCTTTATCGAAACCGCTATTATTTACGCACTTATCGTTGCAATTCTTATAATCTTCGTTCTTTAATCGGGAGGCATATAAATGAATCTGCCGCTTAATATTGATTTTCAGCAGATATTTCTGCATCTGCTCAATTTCGTGATCCTCGCGGGCGGTCTTTATCTTCTTTTATACGGACCGGTCAAAAAATTCATGAATAAAAGAGAAGCCGCTTTTGCCGACAGAGAACAGTCGATAAAAGACGGGCTTAAAAAGGCGGAAGACCTCAAAGCGGAATATGAAAAACGCATTGCGTCTTCCGAAGAGGAAATCGCGAAAATAAAGTCGGACGCCGCAAAGAAAGCCGCCGAAGAGGGCGAAGCCGCAATAGAACAGGCAAAAGCCCAGGCGACAAACATCGTCGTTTCGGCACGCAAAGAGGCTCTTCACGAAAAGGACCGCATTATGACCGAAGCCCAGAAAGAAATTTCCGACCTTGCCGCGGACGCCGCCGAAAAGCTC
>CAKSPP010000240.1 GCA_934481505.1 uncultured Eubacteriales bacterium | reverse complement strand
GACCATCGGAATACCCGTGACCTTGCTTATATAAGGAACGGTTCGGCTCGCACGCGGATTTACTTCTATTACATAGAGTTCGCCGTCTTGAACAAGATATTGAATATTTACAATTCCCTTTGTTTTAAGCCCTCGTGCAATCTCAACCGAGGTTTTGACGACTTTTTCGGTCATCATTTTCGTAAGATTATACGGCGGATAAACGGCTATCGAGTCGCCCGAATGGATTCCGGCTCTTTCGACGTGTTCCATAATTCCGGGAATAAGAACCGTTGTTCCGTCGGAAATGCAGTCGACTTCGAGCTCCGTTCCGGGCATATATTTATCTATAAGAACGGAATTTGCGATATTCCCCGAAAGGATTATATCCATAAATTTTCGAACTTCTTCTTCCGAACGGACAACGCTCATTCCCTGCCCGCCGATAACATAAGACGGGCGGAGAAGCACGGGATATCCGAGAATGCGGGCTGCGATAAGCGCCTCGTCAACGGTGTTTACCGAAACGGCTTTCGGTCTTTTTATCCCGATTTTTTCAAGAAACGCGTCAAATTTTTCACGGTCTTCGGCTGTATCTATTCCCTCCGCCGATGTTCCGAGAATGTTGACCTTGTTTTTTGCAAGAAACTCCGTGAGTTTTATTGCAGTTTGTCCACCGAAAGCAACAACGACGCCTACGGGCTTTTCAACCTTTATTACGTTTATGATATCCTCTTCGGTAAGAGGCTCGAAATAAAGACGGTCGGCGGTATCATAGTCGGTCGAAACGGTTTCGGGGTTATTGTTTACGATAACGACGTCATATCCCATTTTTCGCAATGTCCAGACGCAGTGAACAGAGCTGTAATCGAATTCTATTCCCTGTCCTATGCGAATGGGTCCCGAACCGAGAACCATAATGACGGGTTTTCCGCTTCTTTTAAGGCTTCTTGCTTCGCAGACCTTATCGGTACAGGAATAAAAATACGGGGTCTGTGCGTCGAATTCGGCGGCACAGGTATCAACCATTTTATAGCTGAAATCAAACTTCGGGAGTTCGTCTTTTCCGGTAACGCGTTTGATAAACGAATCGGGAAAACCGAATTTTTTCGCTTTGATATAAAGTTCTTCGGAAAACGGCTTTTCGGCAAGTTCTTTTTCGAAAACAGCAATTTCTTTGAGACAATTTATAAAATAGAGGTCTATTTTCGTTATTTTATGAATTTCTCCCGCAGAAACTCCGCTTTTCAACGCCTCATAGACCGTAAAGAGTCGGACATCGTTCTGCTCCGCAAGCCTTTCGGTAACAGTTTTATCGTCAAGCGGTTTTGAGTTAAGGGAATCAAGCTTTATTTCCGCCCCGCGGACGGCTTTCATCAACGCTTCGGCAAAGGACTGACCGATAGCCATAACTTCGCCGGTCGCTTTCATCTGCGTTCCGAGTTTTCGGCTCGCACCTATAAATTTATCGAACGGCCATTTCGGGAATTTGACGACAACATAGTCAAGCGTCGGCTCAAAGCAGGCACAGGTTTTTCCCGTAATTTCGTTTTTGATTTCGTCGAGATTATAGCCGAGAGCGATAAGCGTTGAAATTTTTGCAATCGGATATCCCGTCGCCTTGCTCGCAAGAGCCGAAGAACGGGAAACACGGGGATTTACCTCGATTACGGCGTATTCAAAGCTGTCGGGGTTCAAAGCAAACTGACAATTACAGCCGCCGACAATTCCGAGAGCGGAAATCATATCAAGAGACGCCGAACGCAGAATCTGATATTCCTTATCGGAAAGAGTAAGCGTCGGGGCGACAACAACCGAGTCTCCCGTGTGAATTCCGACAGGGTCGAAATTTTCCATTGAACATACGGCTACGGCGTTGCCCGCAGAGTCTCTCATTGTCTCAAATTCTATTTCTTTCCAGCCGGAAATACACTTTTCGACAAGAATCTGCGTTACGGGCGAAAGTTTAAGACCGTTTGTCGCAATTTTTATAAAATCTTCTTCGTTTTCGGCAATTCCTCCGCCCGAACCGCCGAGAGTATATGC
>CAKSPP010000239.1 GCA_934481505.1 uncultured Eubacteriales bacterium | reverse complement strand
GTCTTATTTTAATGGGACTTTCGGGAAGCGAAATGCAGCGTTCGGCAGAAAAATACGGTCTTCGCTTTGCGTCCGAAGTTTTTGCGGACAGAGCCTATGAAGAAGACGGTAGCCTTGTTGCAAGAACAAAACCCGGAGCCGTTATAACCGACGAAAACGAAGCGGTTTCGCGAGTTGTCGAAATGGTCAAAAACTCGACCGTCACCGCGGTAACCGGCAAAAAAATAGAAATAAAAGCCGATTCGGTCTGCGTTCACGGAGACAACGAACACGCACTTTTATTTGTCGAAAAAATAAGAAAAGCACTTTCGGAAAACGGAATTGAGATAACCTCTCTTCGCAATTTTTAAGAGGTAGATTATGGAAAGAAAGAAACTGAGATGTTGGGCGGAAATCGACCTTGACGCAATGAAAAACAACTTTTTGCTTGCGAAAAAGAGGCTGTCGCCCGATATGAAAATCGCCGCCGTAATAAAGGCGGACGCATACGGTCACGGAGCCGTAAAAGCAGCAAACTTACTTGAAAACGATGCGGATTATTTCGCCGTCGCAACCGCCGACGAAGCCTCGGAACTCCGTCTTGCCGGAATAAAAAATCCGATTTTGATTTTGGGACACGTTCTCCCCGACGATTTCGAAACAATGATAACAAGAGATGTCACCCTTTCGGTTTCGGATATCGAAGAGGCAAAACTGCTTTCTTCGGTCTGCAAAAAGCTCGGAAAGACAGCGAAAATCCACATTGCCCTTGACACCGGAATGGGTCGTATAGGCTTTGTCTGCAACGAAAAATCCGTCGAAGAAATCGTCGGAATTTCAAAGCTTGACGGGCTTGAAATAACGGGTATTTTCAGCCATTTCGCAAAAGCCGACTGCACCGATAAGAGCTATGCCCAGCTTCAGATAGAAGCGTTTGACAAAATGACAGAAGCCCTTGCCAAAAGAGGGATAAAACCCCTCCGTCACCTTTACAACAGTGCGGCAATCACCGACCTCGAACCGAAATATGATATGGCTCGCGACGGCATAACCCTTTACGGACTTTTGCCCTCTCCCGAAGTCGACATAAAAAAACTCGGCAACATCAAAGCGGTAATGACTTTCAAAAGCCGCATAATGCACCTTAAAACCTCCCCCGAGGGAATTTCGGTAAGCTACGGCGGAACATATGTCACCGACAAAGAAACAAAGATAGCGACCGTCGGAGCAGGATATGCGGACGGCGTTCCGAGAATGATTTCAAACCGCGGCAAAGTCCTTATAAAAGGCAAGCTCGCCCCGATAATCGGAAGAGTCTGCATGGACCAGTTCATGGTTGACGTAACCGATATTCCCGATGTAAAAAAATACGACGAAGTAACGATTTTCGGGGACGCGGAAACCGGAGCCGCGACCGCCGACGAAGTGGCTTTCCTTGCCGGAACGATAGGTTACGAAATCGTCTGCGACATAAACAGACGCGTTCCGAGAGTGTATATAAAAGACGGTAAAATCGTCGATATCACCGGAGCAATTTATAATAAATAACCGATAAAACCGCCGAAGTTCGGCGGTTTTATTTTGCAAATTTCGACTTTTCTTCGGTAAAAAACAAAAACTCTTGACAATAATATTTTTATATAATAAAATTTGTTTGATACATTGAAAAAATAGGGAGAAAAAATGCTTTCTTTAAGAAATATCAAAAAGGATTATGAAGTAGCCGACGAAAAAGTCGCCGCACTCAAAGGTATAAGTCTCGATTTCAAAAAAAGCGAATTTGTCGCGATTTTGGGACCGTCGGGCTGCGGAAAAACAACGCTTCTCAATATTATCGGCGGACTTGACAAGTATACCGACGGAGACCTTGTGATAAACGGCGTTTCCACTAAAAAATACAACGACAGAGACTGGGATACTTACCGCAATCATTCGGTAGGCTTTGTTTTCCAGAGCTATAACCTGATACCGCACCAGACGGTGCTTTCAAATGTCGAACTTGCCTTAACGCTTTCGGGCGTAAGCAAAAAAGAAAGACGGAAAAGAGCAAAA
>CAKSPP010000238.1 GCA_934481505.1 uncultured Eubacteriales bacterium | reverse complement strand
GGCGAAAGAACACTGCAAAGAGGGCAGAGACGACAACCCCGACTTTGTTCGCTTCAACAGAGAACAGAAAGATAAGCAGTGGGAATTCATCATTAAGATGTACTGCATAATCAAAGACCTTATGAACGGTAATCCCGATCTTCCCGAAGGCTTTGAAGAGGAAATGGTAGGCCACAACGCCATTGCCGCAGGCTTCCAGGGACAGAGACAGTGGACCGACCACTGGCCGAACTGCGACTATCCCGAAGCTCTTCTCAACTCCACTTTTGACCATAACGGAGCAAGAGAACCTTATATCCTTGCAACCGACAACGATATTCTGAACGGTCTCGGAATGCTCTTTATGAAGCTTCTTACCGGCAGAGCCCAGATCTTTGCCGATGTTCGTACTTATTGGTCGCCCGAAGCAACAAAGAGGGTAACCGGCTACGAATTTGAAGGCGTTGCAAAAGAAAACGGCGGTGTTATCCATCTTCTTAACTCCGGAGCCGCTTGTCTCGACGCCTGCGGCGAAGCAACCGACAAAGACGGAAACCACCTTATGAAGAAGTGGTGGGAAGTCACCGACGAAGATATCAAGAAGATGACCGACGCTACCGTATGGTGCGAAGCGGGCTTTGATAACTTCCGCGGCGGCGGATTCTCCAGCTCCTTTACGACCCGTGCCGAGATGCCCGCAACAATGATCAGACTTAACCTCGTAAAAGGTCTCGGACCTGTTTTGCAGATTGCCGAAGGTTGGACGGTAAATCTTCCCGACGAAGTTTCACATACTCTTATGGAAAGAACCAATCCGACATGGCCCTGCACATGGTTCACTCCGAGAACCACCGGCAAGGGTGCTTTCAAATCGGCTTACGACGTAATGAATAACTGGGGTGCAAACCACGGTGCTATTTCTTACGGACATATCGGTGCTGACCTTATCACTCTTTGTTCTATTCTCCGTATTCCCGTTTGTATGCATAACGTTCCCGAAGAAGATATTTTCAGACCGGCTGCATGGAACGCTTTCGGAATGGATAAAGAGGGACAGGATTACAGAGCTTGCCAGAACTTCGGACCTCTCTTCAAAAAATAATGATTTTTTTGCCCCACGGAAGTGGGGCATTTTTTTATATTGACATTTTTTTCGATTTATGGTATACTTAATAAAATTTATTTTCAAAAAAAGGAGGAGCCGCCATGGAAGAGATGGAACTCATAAGGGAGAAAGAACATCTTAAATTTACGGTCGGAAAAATTTCCGATTGCCTTGTGCAGAACAGAGCGGCGACTTCGGAACTGAAAAGCCGCATTGTTGAAGAACGAAGCAGGATTTGGGAGGATTTTTCAAGAGGCTCTCTTAATCCGTCGACCGAAATGCAGGAAGTTATGCAGATAACCCAAAACGAGCAGAACGACACCGCACGCTTCGAAAGACTTCGTCAGCAGGAAGAAAGACTTTCAAGACAAAAGAAAACGCCTTATTTTGCAAGAATAGATTTTACCGAAGACGGAGACGACCCGGAAAATTTCTATATCGGACAGTCGTCTTTTATCGACGCGGAAACTTCCGATATTCTTATCTGCGACTGGCGAGCCGATATTTCCTCTCTTTTTTATGACCAGGGGATAGGCAAATCATTTTATGACAGTCCAATGGGTAGAATATTCGGCGATATTACGCTTCGCCGCCAGTTCAAAATCGAGAATTCCAAACTTAAATATATGTTCGACAGCGATATCGCGATTGAAGACGATATCTTAAAAGACGAACTCGGAAAAAGTGCCGATCTTAAACTGAAAACCATAGTTTCGACTATTCAGAAAGAGCAGAACACGATAATCAGAGAAACCGACTGCGATCTTTTGCTTGTGCAAGGTGTTGCGGGGAGCGGAAAAACATCTATTGCTCTTCACAGAATAGCATATCTTTTATATCATAACAGAGACACTCTTACATCGTCCAATGTTATCATTTTCTCTCCGAGCAATGTATGGAATTCGTATATTGCCGACGTGTTGCCCGAACTCGGAGAAGAAAAAGTTACTCAAC
>CAKSPP010000237.1 GCA_934481505.1 uncultured Eubacteriales bacterium | reverse complement strand
CTCAAATTCAACACCGCGATAGCGGCGATGATGAGCCTTATAAACGAGATTTACGCCGCAGGCAAAATCACCTGTAAAGACCTCAAAACATTCCTGCTTCTCTTAAATCCGTTCGCACCCCACCTCACCGAGGAAATCTGGGAAAGAGCGGGCTTTGAAGACATTATCGCAAGAGCGAAATGGCCGGAATACGACGAAGCGAAAACCGTCGAAAACGAAATTGACATTCCCGTCCAGATAAACGGCAAACTCAAAGCGGTTCTCCGTTTTGCGGCGACCGTCGGCAAAGAAGAGGCACTCTCGGCGGCGAAAGCGGACGAAAGAATCGCAAAACAGCTTGAAGGCAAGACCGTCGTCAAGGAAATTTTCGTTCCGGGCAAAATGATAAACATAGTTGTAAAATAAACCTTTTGGGTCTGCAAATTTTGTTTTGCAGACCCTCTTTTTATATAAAATTGATATGGCAATACCTATAAAATATGGAAGGAAAAAAGTCGTAATTCCGTCAAAAACCACGCTTGACAAAGCCGAAAAGTTGTGATAAAATACAAACGAATTCGAAAGGCTGTGAAGGAAAGAGTAACGGACGGAAACATTCCAGAGAGAAAGCCCTCGGCTGCAAGGCTTTCATGTGAAAATCCGCGAAGACCGTTCCCGAGCCGCGTGGCGGAAAAGAGTATGTCACGCCGTCTGTCCGCGTAAAGGACTCAAAGAGTGAAAAATTAAGGTGGAACCGTGCTTATCGCACCCTTAAAACTACGGGAAAATGCCCGCGTTTAAGGGTGTTTCCTATTTAGAAAGGGAATCAGAAAATGAAAGCAATCTACAACGACGGCGTAGTCCGCGAACTTCCGCAGGAGGAAGAACTTCATGTAATCCGCCACACCGCAGCCCACATCATGGCTCAGGCGATAAAAAGACTCTATCCGGAGGCTGATTTCGCTTACGGGCCTGCGACCGAAAAAGGATTTTACTACGACGTAGACCTCGGCGACGTTAAACTCACAGACGAAGACCTTGCCGCAATCGAAGCGGAAATGAAAAAGATAGTAAAGGAAAATCTTCCTATAAAGACCTTTACCCTTTCAAGAGAAGACGCAGTCAAACTCATGCGTGAAAGAAAGGAAAAATATAAGGAAGAGCACATAGGCGACCTTGCCGAAGACGCAAAGATAAGCTTTTATCAGCAGGGCGAATATATCGATATGTGCGTAGGTCCTCACCTTACCTACACCAAAGCTCTCAAAGCGTTCAAGATAACCCAGCAGTCGGGTGCTTATTGGAAAGGCGACAAGAAAAACAAGATGCTCACCCGTATAAACGGCATAGCGTTCGCTAACCAGACCGACCTTGACGAATATTTGAAACTCCAAGCGGAAGCCGAAAAACGCGACCACAGAAAAATAGGCAAAGAAATGGGCCTTTTCATGTTCGCCGACGAAGCCGTAGGTTTCCCGTTCTTCCTGCCGAAAGGAATGGCGATAAAGAACGCACTTATCGACTATTGGAGAGAAATTCACTACCGCGACGGTTATGTTGAAGTTTCCACACCTCTTATAATGAACAGAAAACTCTGGGAGACCAGCGGTCACTGGGATCATTATAAAGATAATATGTACAGCACGATAATCGACGACGAAGTAAACTGCATAAAGCCGATGAACTGCCCCGGCGGCGTTATGGTCTATAAGAGCCAGCCGCACAGCTACCGCGAACTGCCGCTCAGAGTGGGCGAACTCGGAATAGTTCACCGCCACGAACTCCGCGGTGCTTTGCACGGTCTTTTCAGAGTCCGCTGCTTCACGCAGGACGACGCTCATATCTTTATGACAAAAGACCAGATAACCGACGAAATTTCGGGCGTCGTTCACCTCATAAACGAAGTTTACGAAAAATTCGGTTTCAAATATTTCATCGAGCTTTCGACCCGTCCCGAAGACAGCATGGGAAGCGACGAAGACTGGGAAGCCGCGACAAACGGACTTAAAGGAGCTCTCGAAAAACTCGGTCTTCCGTATATCATAAACGAAGGCGACGGAGCTTTCTACGGTCCGAAGATAGACTTCCACCTCGAAGACAGCCTCGGCAGAACATGGCAGTGCGGAACGATACAGCTC
>CAKSPP010000236.1 GCA_934481505.1 uncultured Eubacteriales bacterium | reverse complement strand
ACGCATAACCACCCGACCGAGATAGAACCTTTCGGAGGAGCAGCGACCTGTATCGGCGGAGCGATAAGAGACCCCCTTTCGGGAAGATCTTATGTTTACGGGGCGATGAGAGTTACGGGAGCGGCAGACCCGTTAAAGCCCGTTAAAGATACTATAAAAGGCAAGCTTCCCCAAAGAAAAATAGTTACGACCGCCGCTGCGGGCTATTCCTCCTACGGAAATCAGATCGGTCTTGCGACGGGCATTGTCGACGAAATCTATCATGAGGGCTATGCCGCAAAGCGTATGGAAATAGGTGCCGTAATTGCGGCAACTCCCGAAGAAAACGTAAGACGCGAACGCCCGACAGCTGGGGACGTCGTAATCCTTCTCGGCGGAAGCACCGGCAGGGACGGCTGCGGAGGAGCGACAGGCTCTTCGAAATCGCATACAGCCTCCTCCCTTGAAACCTGCGGAGCGGAAGTCCAGAAAGGAAACGCTCCCGAAGAAAGAAAACTTCAACGCCTTTTCAGAAACAAAGAGGCGTGCTTAATGATAAAACGCTGCAACGACTTCGGTGCGGGCGGCGTCTCTGTCGCAATAGGCGAACTTGCCGACGGACTTGATATCGATCTCAACGCAGTTCCGAAAAAATACGAAGGACTTGACGGCACAGAGCTTGCGATAAGCGAATCGCAGGAAAGAATGGCTGTCGTCGTCGAAAATAAAGATGTTCCGCGTTTTCTTGAAATCGCAAAAAGCGAGAATTTGCAGGCGGTTCCCGTCGCAAAGGTAAAAAGCGAACCGAGACTTACAATGACTTGGAACGGAAAGAAAATATGCGATATCAGCCGCGAATTCTTAAATTCCAACGGTGCGGAAAAGCATATAGATGTTAAAGTCGCAGCTCCCCAAATCAAAGAAAAAGAAATTTCGGGTTCCTTTGCCGAAAATATGAAAAAACTTGCGTCAGACCTCAATATCTGCTCGAAACGCGGACTTTCCGAACGCTTCGACTCTACTATCGGGGCAGGCTCCGTTTTAATGCCGTTCGGCGGAAAATATCAGCTCACCCCCGTTCAGGCAATGGTTCAGAAAGTTTCGGTCGAGAAAAAAGATACCGACACCTGCTCTCTTATGGCATGGGGTTACAATCCGTTCATAACTTCCGAAAGCCCTTATCACGGTGCATATCTCGCAGTCGTCGAATCGGTTTCAAAGCTCATTGCGACAGGTTCCGATTTTAACGACGTTTACCTTACTTTCCAGGAATATTTCGAGAAACTCGGCAGAGACGAAACGCGTTGGGGCAAACCCCTTGCGGCTCTTCTCGGGGCGTTCGAAGCACAGAAAAATCTCGGAATAGGTGCTGTCGGCGGAAAAGACTCGATGAGCGGTTCGTTTGAAAAACTCGATGTCCCTCCGACTCTCGTTTCCTTTGCCGTAACGACCGATAAAATAGGGAATATAGTTTCTCCCGAATTCAAAAAAACAGGGGATAGGGTCTATCTTATAAAGTCCGAAACCGATAAGAACGGACTTCCCGAAACAAAGTCTCTTATTTCAGTTTTCAACAGGGTTTCTTCTCTCGTAAGAAACGGCAAAGCCGTCGCTTTATATACGCCGACTCTCGGCGGCGTTGCCGAAGCGGTAATGAAGATGTGCTTCGGAAATATGCTCGGTTTTGATTATTCGGTTTCCGACCTTAAAACGATTTTCGGCTATTCCTACGGCTCGTTTATTATAGAAACCGCGGAAAAACTCGAAAACGCAGAGCTTATCGGTTACGTTACCGATAAAAAGGAAATTTCCTGCGGAAACGAAAAAATTTCGCTTGACGCCGTTCTTTCAGATTACGAAAACAAGCTCGAAAGCGTCTATACCTGCAATATCCCCGACGAAAAAGGCACTTTCGAAACATTTTCCTATTCTGTTTCCGAAAGAAAAGCTCCCGCGATAAAAGTCGCAAAGCCGAAAGTCATAATTCCCGTTTTCCCGGGTACGAACTGCGAATTCGACAGTGCGAAAGCCGTGAACCGTGCGGGCGGAGAAGCTGAAATCTTCGTTATAAACAACCTTTCGTCCGACGGTATCAAAGAGTCGGTTTCCCGTCTTGCAGCCAAAATTTCCGAAAGCCAGATGAT
>CAKSPP010000235.1 GCA_934481505.1 uncultured Eubacteriales bacterium | reverse complement strand
AACCGCCGAGACCGAGAGTGTGAGCCGCCAGGCCAGTTTCAACAATGGGTTCGGGAACATATGTCACATGCTGTTTGCTTACTCTGTCGTCGTAAACGTGAATTGTGTGGAGGTTTTCATCCCATCTGTCGGATTCCGCCATAGCGTCTTTACCGTAAATGGAATACCAGATAGCTGCGGGTTCTCTCTTCATATATCCGTGGATGGATTTAACCATGGCTCCGTTTTCCATCTGAATGATTTCCATTGCACCTTCAGCGGCACGGTAGCCGAGTTTCTGCATTCTTTCGGTCGGTTTGTTTTCGATACCGATAACTCTTACGGGTCTGAGACCGGTTATATGTACGATAGGACCGAAGCTGTGAGTATTGTAGAAAGTCGAGTTAAAGCAGTTTCTCCAATGGTTCTTTTCACCGTAGGTAATATCTCTCCAAATGCCTTCGCAGTCGTGGATATATTCGCCTTCGCCGTGAACGAATTCACCGAGTTTGCCTTCTCTGTAAAGCTTTCTCATTTCGGAGGTTGCTCTGAAATAGCAATAGTTTTCGAGATAAGCGAATATTTTTCCGCTTTCTTCAACGGCTTCGCAGAGTTCTACCGCTTCGGCAAGATTTTTGCAGGGCTGAACTTCGGTTGCGACGTGCATGCCTTTTTTAAGGCAGCGGATAGCGTAAGGTGCATGCTCATGAGCATAGTTTGCAAGGATAACGGCGTCCATATCGTGTTCGATAAATTTATCGAAGTCGGTATACATTGTGACGTTGAGTCCTTTTTCTTCCGCCATCTCGGCACATCTGTCAAGCAGGTATTCGTATTTATCGCAGATAGCGACAAGTTCCGCGTCGGGATATCCGGCAACGGTGTCTATCATAACTCTGCCGCGGCCTGCTCCGAAAACGCCTATCTTAATCTTGTCCATGTTTTAACTCGCTTTCGTATAATTATTTTATAACAAAGAATATCACATTCAGATTGTTTTGTCAAGGCTTTCGCCCGTCTGTCACGAACAATTCAAAAACTTGAAAAAAATTATTCAAAATATTGCTTTAAGAACTGTCCCGTAAAGGATTTTTCGCACTTCGCAATATCTCTCGGAGTACCCGTCGCAATAACTGTTCCGCCTCCGTCTCCGCCCTCGGGTCCGAGGTCTATAACATAGTCGGAGCATTTGATAACATCGAGATTATGCTCGATTACGACAACACTGTTTCCCGCGTCGACAAGTCTCTGCAAAACCTTGATAAGCTGATGGACGTCGGCGGTGTGAAGCCCCGTCGTCGGCTCGTCGAGAATATAGAGAGTATGTCCGCTGTATTTTTTCGAAAGTTCGGTCGCAAGTTTTACTCTCTGAGCTTCGCCGCCCGAAAGAGTCGTCGACGACTGCCCTATTTTAATATAGCCGAGACCGACATCGTAAAGAGTCTTCAATTTCCTGTAAATAACGGGGATATTTTCAAAGAACTTCATTCCCTCTTCGACCGTCATATCAAGAACGTCGAAAATATTCTTACCGTTATATCGGACTTCGAGAGTTTCCCTGTTATAGCGTTTACCGTTGCAAACGTCACACGGAACATAGACATCGGGCAAGAAGTGCATTTCGATTTTGAGAATTCCGTCGCCGCTGCACGCTTCGCAGCGTCCGCCCTGAACATTAAATGAAAATCTGTTCGGCTTATATCCTCTTGCAAGAGCTTCGGGGGTTTTCGCGAAAAGGTTTCTTATTTCGTTAAAGACGCCCGTATAAGTTGCAGGGTTCGACCTCGGAGTTCTGCCTATCGGGCTTTGGTCGATATTTATTATTCCGTCGATATTTTCCGCACCGAGAATATCTTTGCACTTTCCCGGAACAAGGTTCGATTCGTTGATTTTAACCATCAGCGATTTATACAAAACCTCGTTTACAAGCGTTGATTTTCCGGAGCCCGAAACGCCCGTTACGGCAGTCATAACGCCGAGAGGAAATTCGACATCTATATTTTTAAGATTGTTTTCCGCCGCACCGACGACTTTGATTTTCTTATCGGTTACGGGACGGTATTTTTCGGGAATTTCTATTTTCTTTCTGCCAGGTGGCATCTCATCTATTACTGAAATTTCCAAATCTCCATACAAATAAAGAGAAAC
>CAKSPP010000234.1 GCA_934481505.1 uncultured Eubacteriales bacterium | reverse complement strand
CGAGAATGCTTCTTTTTCCGAGAACCTAGGGCGCGGCACATATCGCCGCAAAGTATCTGTTCTTGTTTTTGGCGTAAGAAAGAATTTCGTCGATACGGGAAAATTCGTCGAGGTTATCGACCCCTCTTTTGCCACCCGGAAGCATGAGCATTTCCATTTCTTCGAGTTTCATTTCTTTTTCGGTAATATCGCAGGTTACGGGAATATTATGACTACCCGTAACTGTTTTTTCGTCGGTTATCGAAACCGTCGAGACTTCAAGCCCCGCTCTTTTAAGAAGGTCTATGGGGACGATTGCCTCCGTTTCTTCAAAACCGTCCGCAAGCAAAACATAAATCATACCAAAAATCTCCTTTTATATATACTGATTGAAATTCAAAAAATTATCGGCGTACAGATTTTCGCCGCCCGTTGTCATTGCCAGAGGCTCATCCTTTTTTTCGGACGGCAAAATAAGCCAGGTTTTTTCGTTTGCCGAAAAGGCTTTTGCTACCGCTTTTTCGTCTTTTCCGAAAGGCTCGGTAACGATTCTCACGCCGTTTTCGACATAAGAAAAAGCGAAACAACTTCCGTCGGACATAAAGAGTCCGCCGTCGCTTATTTCAGCTTCTTTTATTGCCGCCGCAAAAAGCTCTTTCGGCTTATACACTTCGTTTTTTTTGCGGGAAGAAAGATAGAGCGAATATATTTCCTCCGAAAAACCTACTTTTGTAAGCTCTCTTTCTTCGCCGTTTTCAAAAAACATTCTTTCGGAAAACGCACACGGTGTAAACCCGAAACGCGAATAGTAGGAAAAAAGACTTTTTGTCGCGGGAAAAACAACAACCGTGTTTTTTTCGGTTTTGAGAAAAGAAGAAATCAAAAGAGAGGAATATCCCCTGCCCCGATATTCTTCGGGAGTATAAACATAGCTTATAACATAAGTCTTTCCGACCGAAAAAGTTTCCGCCTCAAAAAGACACATCACCGAAAGAATGTCGCTTCCCGAAGTAAGAGAAAAGATATTTTCTTTTTTTATATATCCCGTATCGAAAAGCATTTTCATATACTCTTCGCTGTCTCCAAACGGTTTCCGCATCATTTTGCAGAAGGTCGGAACGGGAATTTTTCCGCGTTTTATTTCAAGGTCTTGCAACATATTTCACCAAAAGATCGGGGTGATAGCTGAGTTTAGCTTTCCGCAAGCCCTCGCTCCCGACATCGTCTTCACGATTTATATATTTGCAGTCGAGCCTGTTTGCAAGCTCGAAATTTACCGTCTGATATGCTCCCGGATATTCGTCGAGAGCCTTTTCGAAATGGGTTATAAAGGTGTCTTCCGACAGTCTGCTGCCCATTGCAAAGGCTGCAACCTTGCCGTCGACACGCAGCAAAATTCCGTAAAGTCCGAGTTTTTCGTAGTTTGCAACGGCGATTTTCACCGCACACAAGTCGCCGCAGGAATTCGACGTTCCGCTTTCGTTTTCGGCACACCATTTTTTCGTCGTTTCGAGACATTCGCCGATGTTTTCGGAATTTATCTCCTCAACCGTAAAACCGGGAAAAAGCTTTTTGAAACGGTTGACGAAATTCTTCTTTGCGTGATATTTCTTTCCCGAAAGGGTCGCAAGGTTTTCACGCAGATAAACATAATCCGCGGCGTCGCGGTTCTCGGTAAAAGTAAAACCGAGGTCTGCTTCTTCGATTTTCTTTTTTGCGTTTTCTGTAACCGAAATTATCTTGAAAGGAAGCCCCTCTTTTTCGGAATCGGCAAAGATTTCAAGCAGGGCCGAGCGGTAGTCTCCCTTTCCCATCGGCGGAGTATAATAAAGGCTGTTTTCGGTCTTATCCTTGCCGCGAAGATAGATAAATCCGTTTTTTTCGGCGATATCGAACCCGGAATTCAGTCCCCAGCAGAACATATCCGCAAAGCAGGTTTCCGTTCCGCCGTAACCGTTTTCTTTCGCCTTTTCTTCAAAATTTTGTTTATCGTCTATCGATATAGGTCTGAAATCCATATTACTCCCCGAGAATTTTTTCGACTTCGCCAAAAATAATGTCGCTTATTTCGTCGGCGGGTTTCATTTCGCCGTTTTTTGTACATTCGACCGCTTTTACTCCAAGGAGCGGAAGAATTTCTTTCGCCGTCTTATAG
>CAKSPP010000233.1 GCA_934481505.1 uncultured Eubacteriales bacterium | reverse complement strand
GGGGGTGTAGCTCAGCTGGGAGAGCACCTGCCTTGCAAGCAGGGGGTCAGGAGTTCGATCCTCCTCATCTCCACCAGGTTACCTTGTGTAACTCATATTCGTACCTTGAAAATTGAATAACACGAAGAAGTGATGAAGACGAAATTAAAGCGAGTGGCAATGTCGAAAGATGTTGTCCTGCAATTTCAAAAGATCATGAATTCAAGCGAAAATTCTGAAAAGAGAACCAGACCGATCAAGCTAAAAAGAGCACAGGGTGAATGCCTTGCCACCAAGAGCCGAAGAAGGACGTGACAAGCTGCGATAAGCTGCGGGTAGCTGCAAATAAGCGATTTAACCGCAGATTTCCGAATTGGGAAACCACGTTACCGGCAAGGGTAACGATCGTATCATGAATCCATAGTGATACGAGGGGAACCGCCTGAACTGAAACATCTAAGTAGGGCGAGGAAGAGAAATCAAACGAGATTTTGCGAGTAGCGGCGAGCGAAAGCGAAAGAGGCTAAACCGGAGTAAGTAATTACGCCGGGGTTTTGGACGACGGACGGTATATCAGATCATAGCAGAACTGCATGGGAAGGCAGACCGCAGAGGGTGAGAGTCCCGTAAGCGAAATGAGAAGATAGCCAGTCGAATCCGGAGTAGTGCGGAACACGAGGAATTCCGTATGAAGACAGGGGGACCACCCTCTAAGCCTAAATACTACTTGGTGAGCGATAGAGAACAGTACTGTGAAGGAAAGGTGAAAAGCACCCCGGGAGGGGAGTGAAAGAGAACCTGAAACCTTGTGTTTACAAGCACACAAAGCACATCTACGTGCGATGTGGTACTTTTTGTAGAACGGTCCGGCGAGTTTGAGTATGCAGCAAAGGTTAAGAACTTAGAGGTTCGGAGCCGAAGGGAAACCGAGTGTGAACAGCGCGGTGTTGCATGCCCAAGACCCGAAACCGGGTGACCTATCCATGAGCAGGTTGAAGTGAGGGTAAAACCTCATGGAGGACCGAACCGACCCTCGTTGAAATGATGGCGGATGACTTGTGGATAGCGGAGAAATTCCAATCGAACTCGGATATAGCTGGTTCTCCCCGAAATAGCTTTAGGGCTAGCCTCATCTGCACAAAGTGCAAGACATTATCGGAGGTAAAGCACTGACCGGATAAGGGGTCGAGAGATTACCGAGTCCTATCAAACTAAGAATGCCGAATAATGAATAGATGGGAGTCAGACAGTGTGAGATAAGTCTCATTGTCAAAAGGGAAACAGCCCAGACCCACAGCTAAGGTCCCAAATGTATGTTAAGTGGAAAAGGATGTGGAATTGTGAAAACAACCAGGATGTTGGCTCAGAAGCAGCCACACATTAAAAGAGTGCGTAATAGCTCACTGGTCGAATGATTCTGCGCCGAAGATGTAACGGGGCTAAACATACAACCGAAGCTTGGGCATCGAAAGATGGGTAGGGGAGCGTTCTGTTGTAGGGAGAAGTCATAGCGAGAGCGATGGTGGACGAGACAGAAGTGAGAATGCCGGAATAAGTAGCGAGAATTATGTGAGAATCATAATGGCCGAAAGTCTGAGGTTTCCGGGGGAAGGTTTGTCCGCCCCGGGTAAGCCGGAGCTAAGGTGAGGCCGGAAGGCGTAGCCGATGCACATACGGTAGAAATTCCGTAGCCATCGAAATTGTTAAGTAAGGGGACGCTTCGAGATAGTATAACCCAGCCGTTGGTTGAGCTGGGCGAAAGGGACCGAATGAGGGAAGTATACGATGCTCGGAGACGAGAAAAGCCTTATGTATTGATAAGATGACCGTACCGCAAACCGACACAGGTAGACGAGGAGAGAATCCTAAGGCCGACGAGAGAAATGTTGTTAAGGAACTCGGCAAGATTACCCCGTAACTTAGGGATAAGGGGAGCTCAAGAAATTGAGCCGCAGAGAATAAGCCCAGGCGACTGTTTAGCAAAAACACAGGTCTCTGCTAAATCGAAAGATGAAGTATAGGGGCTGACGCCTGCCCAGTGCTGGAAGGTTAAGGGAAAATGTTAGAGCAATCGAAGCATAGAACCGAAGCCCCAGTGAACGGCGGCCGTAACTATAACGGTCCTAAGGTAGCGAAATTCCTTGTCAGGTAAGTTCT
>CAKSPP010000232.1 GCA_934481505.1 uncultured Eubacteriales bacterium | reverse complement strand
TTGCAGAACCCCGTTATAACAAGGGAAAACGGCGATTATCTTTCGGACGGCAGCGGCGAAAAAACATATATTTACGAAGAAGATTCCGATTATCTCAAACGATATCTCGAAAGCGTCGGCGATGACCTTAACGGCGACGGTAAAGTCACCGTTTCGATAAACTATATCAATATTGAGGGAAACAGAGAGACCGCAACCGAAATTCAGAAACATAAAGAACAGATTCTGACGGCTCTTCGGACGGGCGAATGTATGATCCTGCTCGGCGATAAGACGGGTTTTGATTTTCTGTCGGAAGCTGACGCCCTTGAAGACCTTTCTTCCCTTACTCCGGTGCCTCTTGCTTATGACGGGAAAGCTCTTCTCTTAAACGACAGGCTCGGCGAAAAAATCGGCAGGGGAGACGAAGATATCCCCATTTATATCGGTCTCCGCGTCTTTAACGGAACTCTTGCCCAGATGTCCGATCAGAAAAAAGAGGATTTCGCAAACGCCGAAAAACTTATCGAAAATATCCTTTCATAGAAAAAACGGAATACTCTTCCTTAAAAGGGAAATAATAAGTTCGAGTGAATTCTCGGACTTATTTTTTTAGGAGTATTTTTCGATGTCAGAATTAAAAGCGGTTATAACGGCGGGCGGCGTCGGCTCCCGTCTGCGTCCGATAACAAAAGATCTTCCGAAACCCCTTGTTCCGCTTGCCGGAAAGGAATGTATCGTCCGTATAGCGGAGTTGCTGTTGAAATACGGAATAAAGGATATCGCGGTAACGACGATGTTTATGGGCGACAGCATAAAAGAGTGTCTTTCCGACCGTTTCCCGGATATGAATTTTGTGTTTTTTGCCGAAAAAACGCCTCTCGGAACTGCAGGGTCGGTAGGTCAGGCAAGAGACTTTTTCGACGGCGATTTTATCGTTATGAGCGGAGACTGCCTCTGCGACCTCGATATTGCCGACGCCGTAAATTTCCATAAAGAAAAGAACGGGATTGCAACCGTGATTTTATCAAAAAGAGATGACCCTACGGAATACGGAACGGTGATAACCGACGGGAAAAACAGAGTTTCGGAGTTTGTCGAAAAGCCCGATTGGTCGCGTGTTTTCACGACCGAAATAAACGCGGGAATTTATATTTTCAAAAAGGAAATTTTCGAGTTTATCCCCAAAAACGTCCCCTTTGATTTCTCGAAAGATCTGTTTCCGCTGCTGCTTAAAAAACATATTCCCGTCTATGCGAAAAGTTTTGATTTTTACTGGGAAGATATCGGTTCTCCCGAAAAATTCCTTTCCGCAAATTTCGATATTTTAAGCGGAAAACTTAAAGACTGCAACATCAAAAAATCGGAAGATTATCCCGAAGCGAGGATTATTCCGCCCTGCGTTATCGGCAAAAACTGCAAGATAGGAAAAGCCGAAATCGGACCTTTTGCCGTTTTGGGCGACCGGTGCATTATTTCCGACGGTGCGAAAATCGAAAACAGCGTGCTTTTTGACGGCACGGCGGTCGGCAAAAACGCGTTTTTGCGGGGTGCCGTTCTCTGTGAAAATTCTTCCGTCGGAGAAAAGACTGCAATAGGCGAGGGGAGTGTTATCGGAAAAAATACGAAAGTCGGAAAGAATTCAATCGTTTCGGCAGGAACTCTCCTTTCGGGAAACTGCGTTTTCCCTGATTTTTCAAGGCTTTCGGGCAGACTTCTTTCCGCAGTGAAAAACGACGGGATAATAAGGGGCGAAATCGGCTTTTCGGGCGGGCTTGATGATGCTTTGCGTTGGGGATATGCCTGCGGAACGGTTTTTGACGGAAACATCGCCCTTGCTCTTCCGCAAAAGGCGTATACCGCCGAAGCACAGGCGTTTTCGTCGGCTTTGCGGGATTGCGGAAGCAATGTTTATTTGCTTGTCAAAACCGACATTTCTGCTCTCAAATATATCGTCCGAAATTTCGGCTTTCAGGGCGGTGTTTTTATGAAAGACGGAGGTGCCGTTCTCATTGACGAAGACGGGCTTATTGTCTCTCCGCAAAAAGCGAAAACAATTCTTTCGAAATACCGTTCCCGTGATTTCTCTTTCGGCAACGGCGGAAAATTAAAGGTTTTCGACGGCTTTTTAACGGCTTACGGTCATCATCTTTCGCATCTTTTCGGTG
>CAKSPP010000231.1 GCA_934481505.1 uncultured Eubacteriales bacterium | reverse complement strand
CTGTAAACCGTCGCCAAAATCTGTGCAAAAAGCAGGTTTGCGTTTTCGGGAGTGCTTGTTTCGTAAAGCTCGTTTATAAATTCCGAAAGAGAATCTTCTTTTCCGACTTTCAGAAGCTGTTCAAGTTTCAGAACCGTTTTTTCGATATAGTCGAATTTGAACTCCGTGTTTTTCTCCTGGTCGTTTATAAATCGGATATCGCCCGCTCCGTCTGAGGTGTATCTTCTTGCATTTATCGCCTGAAAATATGCTTCGGACGCAAGGGATAAATCGTCGAACTCACGGCTTAACCCTATCGTACATCTTTCACCGAGAACTCTTTTCGAGGTCTGAACAACTTCTTTGAGCGGCAATTCGAGAAGATTTGAGATCGCTTCATCTCCGTCGTGGACGACAAGAGTAACAATTCTTCCGAAAGCGATAAAACTTTCGCTCTGCGTATATTTCGACATAATCGTTTTGATAAATTCGATATGTCTTGCGTCGGTGCAGTAGCCTTTATCGTTTCTGAACTTTGAAACCATGACGGTAAAGCGGATTTTATCCTGTTCGGGTTTCAGAATTCCGAGTTCTTTTGCTTTTGCTATAAGTTCGTCGTTTTTCGGCTGCGTTTCGCTGCTGCCGAGCATCAGAGGGAAAAGAAATTCGTCTACATACAGCCTTCTGGATACACCCTGCGTACTTTCGTCGGGACCCGAAGTAATGCTCTGCATGCGTTCATCCATTCTTTTCTTTATATTGAAAAGCTCTTCGGAAAGCTCTGCCGAGGATATCGGTTTGAGAAGATAGCTTATAATATTGTAATTTATAGCTTTTCTTGCATAGTCGAAACTGTCATATCCGCTGAGAATGACAACCTGAGTCGCAGGTCTTTCGTTGTGGACTTTTTCGGCAAGCTCAAGCCCCGTCATCATCGGCATTTTAATGTCGGTCATAATAAGGTCGGGTTCAAGCGTATCAATAAGGTCGATTGCTTCAATTCCGTTTTCAGCTTCGCCGACGACCTCAAAACCAGCTTTCTGCCATTCAACTCTTTCAACAAGAGCCCTTCTCTGATCGGTTTCGTCATCGACTACAAGAACGGTATAATTCATAGAAGTTCCTCCGGATTTTATTTCTATGTAATTATAACATTCTCAAAAGGAAATTGCAATAGACGAGGCACACGAAAAATCGTGTGCCCCGTAAAAAATTCTTTATTTTTCTTTCCAACCCGCATATAAGGTCATGCTTCCGGTCACAACATCTTCTTCGGGATTCCACTTTACGGTGCAAGCCTTGTCAAGATACCAACCGGTAAAGACATAGCCTTCTTTCACGGGATCTTCATCAAGAGATATTTTTTCGGAATGAAGAACTCTGACGCTTTCGACGGAAGAACCGCCGTCTGTGTCGAAAGAAACCGTAAAACCGTTATGATTTACAAGGAAAACCGTTACCAATACAAGTGCGACAATCAGAACAGCAACAAGGATATTCGCCGTTTTAAGCGACATCTTTACTTTTGCATAGAGACCGCCGTTCGACTTGCCCTTTACGGTGTCGGGAGTTCTTTCTTCCATAATAAATACCTTTCTGTCAATTATTTGCGGCTGAGATATTTACGCATATCGATAGCACATGCAACAAGGATTATAAGACCTTTGATGACATAAAGCATGTTAGCGTCAACGGAAAGGAAGTTAAGACCGACGAATATAATCTGGAGAAGGAAAACTCCGATAACGATACCGCTGATCTTACCTGTACCGCCGACGAACGAAACACCGCCGATAACGCACGCTGCAATCGCGTCTGATTCATAGTTAAGACCTGTGTTTGCCGAGCAGGACGCAATTCTCGCACCTTCGATAAATCCGGTAATACCGTACATAGCACCTGCAAGAATGAATACAAGGACGATAGTCCAGAAAACATTAACTCCGGAAACGTTAGCCGCTTCTTCGTTCGAACCTACGGCAAACATATTCTTACCGAACTTTGTCTTGTTCCAGATGAACCACATGATAACGGTAAGGATTACCGAGTAAAGAACATATTTCGGAACTGCGACATCGCCTATTGTAAAGAGAGTACCGCGGATAAAGTCGGTGTAGGAAGGATCAAGACCGGAAAGGGTCTGTCCGTTGTTTCCGCCGAGCATAAGGTACATAAGGAC
>CAKSPP010000230.1 GCA_934481505.1 uncultured Eubacteriales bacterium | reverse complement strand
AGCCTGCCGCTTTTACAGCCGCGGTTATAGCCTCTTTCGAGGGATTTCCCTTAACTACCGCCTGTTTCTTTTCAAGGCTTACTTCGTAGCTTTCGACGCCCGGAACCTTGCTTATTGCTTCTTCAACATGTGCTTTGCAGTGTCCACACATCATTCCTTCGATTTTTACAGTCATTTTTTTGTCCTCCGTTTTCTTATTTTGGGTTTGCTGTTTTTTATCTAATTTTATGAAATTAAGTCTCAATGCGTTTGTAACGACGCAGAAACTCGAAAGGCTCATTGCCGCCGCCGCGAACATCGGATTCAGCGTCCAGCCGAATATCGGGGTGAAAACGCCTGCCGCAAGAGGAATTCCGAGAGCGTTGTAGAAAAACGCCCAGAAGAGGTTTTCCTTGATATTCGTAAGGGTCGCTCGACCTATCTTTACTGCGTTTACGGCGTCCTTTAAGCTTCCGCCCGTAAGAACCGCGTCCGCCGAAGAGATTGCAATATCGGTTCCCGCACCTATCGCTATTCCGACATCTGCCTGCGTGAGTGCAGGTGCGTCGTTTATTCCGTCGCCGACCATTGCGGTTTTATTTTTCTGTTGCAGTTCTTTAATGATGTCGGATTTCCCCTCAGGCAAAACGCCTGCTCTTATTTCTCTTATTCCGACTTCTGCGGCTATCGCTTTTGCTGTGTTTTCGTTGTCGCCCGTTATCATGACCGTTTCGACATTCATCTTCGCGAAATCCGCGACCGCTTCTTTGCTGTCGGGCTTTACGGTGTCCGCAACCGCGATTATTCCGATAATTTCGCCGTCCTGCGTAAAGAAGAGGGGAGTTTTACCCTCTGACGAAAGCCGCGTGTATTCGGCTGAAATTTCGTCCGATACGGAAATCTGCGATTTTATAAAGGAAAAGCTTTCGCCCGTGATTTTCTTTCCGTCAATCTTTGCCGAAAGTCCGTTTCCCGCATAGATTTCAAAATCTTCCGACGGGAGAATTTCGGTGTTTTCTTCTTCGGCTTTTGCCGTAACCGCCTTTGCCAAGGGGTGTTCGCTCTTTGTTTCGAGCGACGCCGCAAGCGAAAGCAGTTTTTCTTTGTCGTTTGATATGATATCCGTTACGACGGGTTTGCCCTCCGTTACGGTTCCCGTTTTGTCGAGAGCTACGGTCTTTATTTTGCCCGTTTCTTCAAGAGCCGCCGCCGTTTTGAAAAGAATTCCGTTCTTCGCTCCGACGCCGCTTCCGACCATTATCGCAACCGGGGTCGCAAGTCCCAAAGCACAGGGACAGCTTATAACCAGAACCGAAATCGCTCTTGCAAGGGCGTATCCGAAAGTTTCGCCCGCGATAAGCCAGGCAATTGCGGTAATAACCGCTATAATAACGACGGTCGGAACGAAAATTCCCGAAACCTTGTCCGCGATTTTCGCGATCGGTGCTTTCGTCGCGGTCGCGTCTCTGACCGTTTTGATTATCTGCGAAAGTGTCGTTTCTTCGCCGACTTTTGTAGCACGGCACTTGATAAATCCCGAAAGGTTTATCGTCGCAGCCGAAATGCCGTCGTTTGCCGCTTTGTCAACGGGAATGCTTTCTCCCGTCAGAGCCGATTCGTCGACGCTCGCTTCTCCCTCAATAACAACACCGTCAACGGGGATTTTCCCGCCGGGGCGGACGACAAAAATATCGTCCTTTTTAACGTCGTCGACCGAGATTTCGGTTTCAACGCCGTCTCTTATTACCGTCGCCGTTTCGGGTTTAAGCTTCATTAGTTCTTTTATTGCGTCGGTCGCACGTCCCTTGGAATACGATTCGAGCGTTTTTCCGACGGTTATAAGCGTAAGAATCATCGCCGCCGACTCAAAATAGAGCCCGTGCATATATTCCATTGCTTTCATCGCGTCGCCCTCCGCCTGTGCGTCGGTCATCATGAACAGGGAATAGAGGCTGTAAACAAACGCCGCTCCCGAACCGAGAGAAACGAGGGTGTCCATATTTGCACCGCCGTGCAAAACTCCCTTTACTCCGCTTATAAAGAACTTTCTGTTTATAAACATTATAATACCGGTGAAAATGAGCTGAACAATTCCGTTCGCCACCGGGTTTTCGTTAAAGAACGCAGGCATCGGCAGGGAAAGCATATGCCCCATCGAAAAATACATCAGTATGATAAGTAATACAACCGACGATATCAGCC
>CAKSPP010000229.1 GCA_934481505.1 uncultured Eubacteriales bacterium | reverse complement strand
GGAATAGAAATATCTGTCCGAAATTACGGTTTTTCCGCTTTTGAGCGTCGGTTCGACAAATTCCGCACCGTGGCGAAGCCTGTCGCTTGCCGCAAAAAGAGAAAGGCTGCGGTAATCGTAGGCGGAATGGTCGGGAGTGTCGGTATACGCCCTGAAAATTTCGGAATTGCGAACCGCAGGGGTCGGCTCTTTTGTCAGAACGGCGTCGGGGAAAACTTCCGAAAGCCTTGTGAGCATGGTCGTTTTTCCGCATCCGTCAAGTCCGCAAAAGGTGAAAAGTACGCCGGGAGCGTCGTTTTGTTTCATATTGAGTTCTTTCATAGTTCCTCCGTAAGCAAAGAAAGCCTGTCGTCCGAAAAGAACCTTTCGGAGACGGAAGTTTTCTTATATAAATATGTTTTCTTTTCCGACGGAGAAAAAACTCTGTCGCAAAAAGTTTTGTCGTCCAAGTGTTTTTCCGCAATTTCGGCAAAGCGGCGGTTTTTCATATTGAAAAGAGAAGTTGTCTGAATTATCGCAAACGCCGTTTCTTTTTCAGCCCCCAACTCTTCGGCTCTTTTGAAAATTTCGGCAATATCGCAGTCAGTCATCTCTTCAAGCAGCGAATAGATATCGCAATATTTATAGAGAGTCATATCCCTTTTCATTTTTATCCAAGGCAAATTCGCGGCTTCCTTATATAAATGCAGGCAGAGATAAATGAAAAAGTCCTCTTTGCAAAGAGTCGGAAATTCAACGCTGCAGACGGTCGTGTTTTCCGCCTTTTCAAGCATTTTCCCGATAGCTTTTCCGTCGTCGGCTTTGCAGTCGAGCGAAAAATTCAGGTCAACTTCGAGAAATTTCATCTTCGGCAGATTTATTTCCCTGACATAAGGCACCGTTTCTCCGCGGTTGATTTTCGAAGAGATTATCTCTCTTCTTTCTGCGGGGATAAACTCGCCGTTTTTGATTTTCCCCTGCATAAACCCGTTTTTTAACAGTTCTTTTCCGAGAAGAGACACGTCCGAAGGCGACAGCAGGATATCAATATCGTTCGATGTTCGAAAGCCTTTCGGATATTTTCCGCAAAGCACCGCTCCTTTAAGGAATGCCGCACGGACGCCGCAGCCGCGGACAATTCCCGAAACATACCTTACCGCTTTATAGAAATCGATGTTTTTTTCTTCGTTATTTTTCGCCGCGGTTTTAAGAGAGTTTCCGAACTCGCGGCAAACGCCGTCGATAGTCCCGTTCTTTTTCAAAACTCCGAAAGCCACTCCCTGCATTCTGTTCATAAAAAGGTACCCGAGAACCGCAGGTGTCGCGTAATAAAGCAGCGACGGATCGAATTTCTCTTCTTTATAGCTGCAAAGAGCGGTAAAAAGCTTTTTTTCTCCGTTTTTCATATTCTTCTCCTTTCCGCCGTCGGCTTTGTATATTCGGAAATAACGGTCGCCAGAATTTTAGTTTCATTGTCCGAAAGTCCGCATTTTCTGCTGTTTTCAGAAAGCTTTTTCAAGACGGCAATTTCGCTTTCTTTCATATACATTCGGTCATAGGTAAAGGTGTCGGCAACATAGACTCCCCCTCCGTATCTTCCCTGAACGGTGTAAATCGGTTCGTAAAGGCTCAAAGCCTCGATATCCCGTCTTACCGTCCGTTTGGAAACGCCCGTTTCCAAAGCAAGGTTTTCTATGGTGTCGTGTCTTCTGCGGCAAAGCATTTTGAGTATTATTGTTCTTCTTTCCGAGGCAGGAATCATTTCTGTCACTCCTTTCCCCGAAATGATAAAAAATAAACCGGACAGTCAAAGTCCGGTTTTTCAAAAAAAGTATTGACAAGAGGCTTTTTATCATATATAATAAAGAAAATACTATCAGGAGGAATTTAATCATGGAAAACAAAAGCGGAAAAACTTTATCGATGGTCTCTATGATCCTCGGTATCGTAAGCGTAGTTCTTTGTTGGTGGGGACTTATCTTCTCTATCATCGCTCTTGTCTGCGGCATTGTAGCGATAGTTCTCTCTGTCAAAGGCAAGAAGGCAAATGTTGCCGCAGGCGAACCCACCGGTATGGCTACTGCAGGTCTCGTTCTCGGTATCATCGGTGTTGTTCTTTCGGGAATTACCGTAGTTTGCTTCGCATGTGCAACAGCAACTGTCTGCGCGGCTTTCGGTGCGGCAAAAGATGCCGGTATTGAATCCGATTT
>CAKSPP010000228.1 GCA_934481505.1 uncultured Eubacteriales bacterium | reverse complement strand
ACAATAGATCTTAATGTAGGAGACCGTCAATCTGTTTGGGATGGTTTTTCTGAAAAGATTTCAGAAAATTATATTATCGATGTTGATATGAACGGGGGTGTATGCCTGTATAAATATCCCAAAGACAGAAAGGATAGTGATATATGGGGAGAACCGGTTTTGACAGGTCATTATGTTTTTGCAAATTATAATGACAAGGCAATAGCCTTTTGTGAAGAAAAAGAGGACGGAAGTCATTATCTTCTCAGTTATGAGTTTGAAACGGGAGATGTTCTGTATTATAAATCGTCCGAAGAACTGTATGCCGCCTTTGATTTTGATGAGAGCAAATGGTTCAAGTGCTGCGATTTGTATGCTGAAATGTCTTATTACGACGACTTTGCTTGGTAAGGTCGGATTTAATCATGGAGGTATCAATATGAAAACTAAAATATGTATTATTGTTTTATTTTGCATTTCTCTTATTTTTATTATATTAAGCATGTTTATCGACAGGGCGACAACCGCCGGTAAAGTCGTTGCCGATATCGGTTTCACAACACTTTTTATCGGTTCCCTCTGGAATATGATTCGGGCGATCTCCGAAAGCAAAAAAAAGAAAAAGTAAATTGTCTGCCGGTTTCGGCAGGCTGTTATCTGCCGCCGTCTCTTGATATTGTATTATTACGACATAACAATATGGTTATAATTTTGTGGATTCAAGAAAGGGGGAAACAATGAAAAAAGTTATAATTTGCTCGGTTGCGGTCGTTTTGGTGCTTGTGCTGTTCTTTCTTTCGGCTTTTTCGGTCTTCGGAATGAAAAATCCGGTTGAAAATTCGGTTCGATTTTCGATGACGGATCTTGCTCTTAAAATGTTGAACGGAAGCCCCGACGATGCGTCCCGACATGACGAATCGGCGTCATTGTTTCTTACATATTCCGATAAAGTTTTGTTCGACCGTTCCGCCGAGGTTTGCTACCGTCTGGTAAAAGGCGGCATTTTTTACAGGTTGGCTGATGTCACCTATACTTTTGCAGCTTCCGACAATGAAGACGCAAAACAGCTGTTTGAAAAGCTGACGGAAGAATTGCAGGCAAAATATCGCGATAATGAAAATTATTTTTCCGAAACTTCGGAAGACGGAAAAGAAAACCGCTTCGGGCTTAATTTCGGGGCAACTTCTCTTGATATCACCGTAACCCGAAAAGACGGTCCCGTCAAAGTTTATGTTTCATACTTATCGTAAGGGGGCGACTATATGAAAAAGAAAACGATACTCATAATTGCGGCGAGTGTCGCCTGTTTGGCGGTGCTGTTGTCCGGCTTTATTGCTACGAGGGATTATGTTGTCGGTCCCGACCGCGGGGTTTATTTCGGGATGTCCGAAACTCTGTTGAAACTTAAAAAGGGTTGGCAATGCGAAAAGTCGGAGGAAAGCTCCGTTGCCCCGGAATATTCTCTTACATATGAAGAAGATTTCGGAGATTATTCCGTAGAAAGCGACTTTGTTTTTTATTCCGATTCCCTGATCCACACCTTGATATCCGTGTCCTATACCTACACCGCCGACAGTAAGGCTGTTGCGGACGAGCTCTTTGATAGTTTAAAAAAAGATATGAATGGCTATAAGAATAAGCCGAGGTGTGATTTCAGAACGACCGAAAATACGGTTTCCGTCGATTACAGCCCGAACGGAGCGATCGGGGTGACCGTAAACATGACACGCGTCGGAACAAAAATTCGGATTGACGCAGATCGAGTAAGCTGAAATCGTAGTTACTTGATATTTTTGCCGAAAGGAGTAATTATGTCTGCTCTGACAAACGATTTGGGGCTTGACCTCTCTTTTTATACGCGGTCGGGCGGAAAAACTGAATATCACAGCCTTAAAAACGGAGAGCGGCTGAATGTCGGAAACTGCGGAGTTTTCAGGGAAAATCTCTGGAAAGACAGCGGAAAAGCGATGAAAATTTTCAGAACATTCTATATTTTCGATTTGGTTTTCGGCAATGCGGCGGACGAGGAAAATTTGCCGATAGGGCTTGATTTTGAAGTCGAAAAAGACGGCGAAATTTCGCTTTCGTTGGTTGCCGAAGTGAAAAAAGAACAGGTCGACCGCTGGGAAAAAGCCGGGATTTTTCAGCTTTGCCTTGGGCGTGTCCATGCCGGGTTTGATCTTCAAGTCTCGCATAGCGTCAGTCCTCACCGGGGCGG
>CAKSPP010000227.1 GCA_934481505.1 uncultured Eubacteriales bacterium | reverse complement strand
GACACTGATGAACAAGGGGCTTGAACTTATCGAAGCCTGCCACCTTTTCAATGTAGGACCCGAAGACGTCGAAATTCTCATTCACCGCGAAAGTATTATTCATTCGATGATAAAGCTTCGCGACGGCTCTGTTATTTCGCAGATGTCAAACCCCGATATGCGGCTGCCGATAGAATTCGCCTTGACATATCCTTACCGAAGAGCGTCGAAAACGCCCGAACTTGACCTTACAAAAATCGCAAAACTCACTTTTTATTCTCCCGACGAAGAGACTTTTACCCTCCTTCCGCTTTGCAGAAAAGCGATGGAATCGGGAGGCAACGCCCCCTGTATTGTGAACGCCGCAAACGAAGAGGCTGTCGGCCTTTTTCTTGACAATAAAATTTCATTTACCGATATTTTCGACTGTGTTCAGCGGATATTTGAAACGGAAAAAATCGAAAAAGACATCACGGTCGAAAGTCTTCTTGACTGCGAAAAGCGTGTAAGGCAAAGAGTAAGATTGCTTTTCGGTCCCAACGAATAATAAAAACGAGGCTTGTAATGATATTCAATCATTCCTATAAGGACGCACGGAAAAAGCGGACGATAACTTTCAGAGACATAAAAGTCAACGAAAGCGACGAGACCGTAAAATCGGCGTTCGAAAAAAAGGTCTTTTCAAAAGAAGACCTTAAAAATATCTATGAAGATATGCTCTCGATACGCTTTTTCGAAGAGATGCTCTGCGACATAAAAGAAAAAAAGGTTTATGCGGACAAAAAGTTTTTCTTCGAAGGACCGTGTCATCTTGCGATAGGTCAGGAAGCGACCGCCGTTGCGGAAGCTTTCTATCTTGACGAAAACGACCTTATTTTCGGTTCGCACAGAAGCCACCACGAAGTTCTCGCAAAAGGCTTTTCGGCAATCCGCAAAATGACCGACGAAAAGCTTTCTGAAATTCTCAACGCAAAGGAAAATGCGGCAACATACAATGCGATTTGCAGAGAATTCCCGTCGGATGATATAAAAACGACCGCACGCCGCTTCTTTATTTTCGGAATTCTTTCCGATATTTTCGCGAAAACGACAGGTTTTTGCGGCGGAGTTACGGGGTCGATGCACATTTTCTTCCCGCCGTTCGGAATTTTTCCGTCAAACGCGATAGTCGGAGCTTCCGCCTCCATTGCCGCAGGAGCGGCTCTTTTCAAGAAATTGCAGAAGAAAAAAGGCGTTGTTATCGCAAATCTCGGCGACGGAGCCGCCGGCAGAGGCCCTGTTTTCGAGGCGATGAATTTCGCTTCGATGAAACAGTTTGACTCTTTCTGGGAAGAGGGATACAACGGCGGTCTTCCGCTCTTATTCAATTTCAGCAACAACTATTACGGAATGAACGCCGACACCGAAAACGAAACGATGTCCTTTTCGGGCGACGTTGCAAGAGTCGGAGCGTTTGAAGAAAAAGGAATGAACGCCGAAAAAGTCGACGGCTGGAATATTCCCGCACTCGCCGACGCATACAGACGCAAATTTGCCGAAATGAAAGAGGGCAAAGGACCTTGTCTTATAGAGGCGACGACCTACCGTCTTTGCGGTCATTCGGTAAACGACGATCAGAAATACAGAAGCAAAGAAGAAGTCGAAGAATGGAAAAAACACGATCCGCTTTCGGCTTTTCCGAAAGAGCTTGAAGACGCGGACATTTTCACGGCAAAAGAGCTTGAAGAAATAAAAGAAAAGGCACTTTTTGAAAACGACAGAATTTTCGAAATGGCATCGGACGAAAAAATCGCTCCCTATATAGATTTCGAAAAAAACGAAAATTACATAGCAGATAAGGTGTTCAACACCGAAGATTATATCCCCGTTTCAAAAAATGAACCCGAAGTTCTCTGCAAAAAAGAGGAAATCGGCAGAATTAAGGCGATAAAAGAAAAAGACAATTACGAAATGAGAGACGCTCTTTTCGAGGCGATTGCGGACGGATTTTATTCCGACCCGACCTTTATTGCCTGCGGAGAGGATATAAGGGGCTGGAACACTTCTACCTCCGTTTACGGCGGTTTTGAAGAGGTTCTCCCCCGCCACAGATTTTTCAACATCCCGATTTCGGAAGCCGCGATGGTCGGCGTAGGCGTCGGATATGCGATGTGCGGCGGAAAAATTTTGCTTGAAATGATGTATTCCGACTTTATCGGCTGTGCGGGCGACGAAATTATAAAT
>CAKSPP010000226.1 GCA_934481505.1 uncultured Eubacteriales bacterium | reverse complement strand
AAACGAAAGCGAAAAACTCAAAAAGTGCGACAACCGCAAAGAAAAACAGTCAAAAAGCATAATGACAACAAACAGAGACAGCCCGGAAGCCAATGCAGGAAGAAAAATATTCTTAAAAACGGACGGTAATTTGCCGATACTTTTACGCAGAAAAATGAGGTTCAGAATAAACATAACGGGATATGCAAGATCGGTTGAAAGAGGAGCTCCAGAGACATTTATTCCGGGATTGCCGACAAATATATATGTAAGGAATATTTTTACCGCGGCACCGACGGCAACCGAAAATACAGAGAGATGAGACTTGCCGACAGAATTCAATACGGCAGCGGTGACATTCGTAAAACCCACGGGAATAAGGGCAAAAGAAAGCGTTTTAAGAAGAGGAACAGCGACCGAAACGCCTCCGGGATCTCCGCCGAAAAGAATTTCAAGAATATCGCCCGCAGAAAAATAAAAAAACAAAGCCGACCCGAACGCAAAAACGGAAGTGAGGCAAAACGCTTTTGAAACAGTAGCGTTAAGTTCTTTTGTTTTTTTTAACGCGAAAGCCGAAGAAATTGCGGGGACAAGACTTGTCGAAAGCGAGACCATAATAAAGGACGGAAGATTGAAGACCGTCTGCGACATATTCGCATATGCACCCCAGCAAAGTTTTGCGGTTTCGATATTCATATATTCTTTCATTCGGCTCATTACAAGAAAAGAATCTATTGTCCCCATAAGGCTTGAAGTTACTGCGGAAAGTGTTACGGGAAGAGTAACCGCCAGTAGAGACAAAAAGATTTTTCTGCCGTCTTCCGCTTTCTTAAAAAGCCCCGAAACAGTTTTTCTCTCTTTCTTTTTTATATACAAAACAAGCATATAAAAACAGGAAAGAACCGTGCCTATCGTTACGCCGAGAACCGCTCCGCCGACAACAATTTCGTCAGGATAGCCTCGGTTATGCAGAAAAAAAGCTATTCCATAGCCGAAAATCAGTTTGCAAAGGGCTTCTATAGTATTTGATACGGAAGTCGGCACCATATTGCCGAGTCCCTGAAAATATCCTCTGAAAACCGAAACGACCGAGATAAAAAATACCGCCGGCATTATTGCCGCAACCGAAAGAGTCGCTTCTTCGCTGTTCATGAGAACCGCTATCTGCTTTGCAAAAATAACTCCCAACAAAGACAGGGCAAGTCCTATCGCCGTAAAGAAAAAGAATGCCGTTTTCACGGTTTTGCGAACGGAACGGTAAGCTCCGAGAGCGTTATATTTCGATACGGAAACAGCAATCCCGGTAGGCAGCCCGGAGGTTGAAATCGCAAGCAGCAAAATATATACGCTGTAAGCCGACGAATAATAGCTCATTGCCGCCGACCCGACAAGATTCGTTAACGGTATTCTGAAAAGCACGCCTATTGCCTTGACGAAAATCCCGGAAAGCGAAAGAATAAACGCCCCTTTTATGAAATCCTGTTTTTTGTCCGCTCTCAAAAAAATCAACTCCCGTACATCATATATATACGGGAGTCAAAATATTCGGTTTTATTCGGTGAAGAACCGATACATAATTTCGGTCGACTTTTCGATCGCAAGTTTCCTGAACGTCGGGAAGTCGACGGGAGACGACTCGTTTGCGTTGTCGGAAATCGCCCTGACTGCGGCAAAAGGGATTTTGCAGAGATAGCAGACATAAGCGATAGCCGCTCCCTCCATATCGCAAACCGAGGCGTTGTAGTCGGTATAAAGAGCAAGAGCCGCTTCTCCGTCGGCAAGAAAAGAGTCTCCCGTCGCAATTATTCCCTTTATGCAGTTTTCGGCGGGATAAACGCTTTTCACTATTTCAAAAAGTTTATCGGCAAGGTCTTTATCCGCATATATCGTCTTTATTCCGAGTTCGTCAAGTTCGGTCTTTTCCGTTCCGAGAGGAGAAATGTCAAAATCGTACTGAATAAAGCCGGAAGAGATACATATATCTCCGGTCCCGACCCCGGGTTCGACTCCTCCCGCAATCCCGAGATTTATTATTCTGTCGGGTTTATACATAACCACGGTCTCCGCAGCGACCATGGCAGCGGCGACCTTCCCCGCAAGGCAGACGGTAACAATTATTTCATTATCGCCGATTTTTCCGTAATAAACGTCCGCCCCTGACGCGAGCTTTTCTTTTTTCTTAAGACGAAGCCTGTCTATAAGTCCCTGGGCTTCGTCAAACAT
>CAKSPP010000225.1 GCA_934481505.1 uncultured Eubacteriales bacterium | reverse complement strand
TGCGGAGGAACATTTGCGACGGTTCCTTCAAGAATTTTGAGAAGAGCCTGCTGAACGCCCTCGCCCGAAACATCGCGGGTTATCGACGGGTTTTCGCTTCTGCGGGAAATCTTATCTATCTCGTCGACATAGATTATACCCTTTTCGGCAGCCTCGACATCGCCGTCCGCCGCCTGAATGAGTCTTAAAAGGATGTTTTCGACGTCTTCGCCGACATATCCCGCCTCGGTAAGGGTAGTTGCGTCCGCTATCGCGAAAGGCACGTTAAGGGTTTTTGCAAGAACCTGAGCAAGCAGGGTTTTTCCCGAACCTGTGGGACCGAGAAGCAAAACATTGCTCTTTGTTATTTCAACATCGTCGTTTTTGTTTTCGGACGAAAGAATTCTCTTATAGTGGTTGTAAACCGCGACGGAAAGGGCGATTTTTGCCTCGTCCTGACCGATAACATAGCTGTCGAGAACCTTTTTTATCTCTTCCGGCGTTTTGACTTCCGGCGTGAAGTCTTTTTTCTTGCCGTTCTTTGCCGCAGGATAAAGTGCTTCAAGATGCTCCTTGCAGAGCTCGACACATTCGCTGCAAATATAAACGTGGCTGTCAATTCCGGATATCATTATTCTGTCCATCTCGGTATTGACATATCCGCAGAAGGAGCACTGACAGACCGGAGGTCTGGTTTCTTTTTCCATAGATTATCTCTTTTCTATAACTTTATCGACAAGTCCGTATTTCAAAGCTTCTTCGGCGGTCATAAAGTTATCTCTCTCGGTGTCTCTCTCGATTATTTCAAGAGGCTGACCTGTATTTTTCGAAAGGATTTCGTTCAAATCTTTCTTTATTTTGATTATTCTGTCGGCGTGGATCTTGATATCTGTCGCCTGTCCCTGGAAACCGCCGAGGGGCTGGTGAATCATAATTTCGCTGTTCGGGAGAGCGTATCTCTTGCCCTTTGCACCCGAAGAAAGAAGAAAAGCACCCATGGACGCAGCCATTCCGACGCAGATTGTCGAAACGTCGCATTTGATATACTGCATGGTATCGTAAATTGCCATACCGGAAGTTATCGATCCGCCGGGGCTGTTTATATAAAGGCTGATATCTTTGTCGGGGTCTTCCGATTCAAGATAAAGAAGCTGAGCGACAACAAGGCTTGCCGTTGCATCGTTTACCTGATCCGCAAGGAAGATTATGCGGTCGTTGAGAAGTCTTGAAAAAATATCGTAGGAGCGTTCGCCTCTGCTGGTCTGCTGAACTACCATAGGGACTAAATTCATTTCCATAATTCTGCCTCATTTCTTTATTATAGTGAAAACCTGCCGCAAAATGAATTCATCTTGCGGCAGTCTTTTTGTTTTTGAATACCGCCCGTATTGACGGTTTGATTATTGCCACGGGGAAGACTTTTAATTCAAAAATTATTTATCGGTCTTCTTTGCGGCGGGTTTTTTAGCGGTCGAAGTTTTCTTTGCCGCAGGTTTCTTTTCTGCGGTTTCGGTCTTCTTTGCAGCGGTCGTCTTTGCAGCGGTCTTTTTAGCTGCGGGCTTCTTTTCGGCAGCGGGTTTTTCTTCTGCCTTTTCGGAAGTCTTCTTTGCAGCGGTCTTCTTTGCGGCTGCTTTTTCGGCTATTTCCGCATTGTTTTTAACAGCTTCGAAAGCCTTTCTTACGGTAAGGTCTTTCATTATCTGTTCGGTTACATAGTCGCTCTTCAATTTTTCAACGTCGATTGACATTTCGGAAGCATATTTGTTATATTCTTCGTCGACTTCGGCGTCGGTGATGACAATACCTTCAAGCTCCGCTATCTTTTCGAGAGCAAGACGGGTCTTTACATCTTTTTCGGCGGTCTCTCTGAACATATCTTTGAGGCTGTCGAGAGTTGCACCGGTATATTTCATATATTGTTCGAGAGAAAGTCCCTGCGAAGCGAAACGCTGTTCGAAATCCTGAAGCTGTCTTGTGATTTCGTTATCGAACATACACTGCGGAATGTCGGCTTTGACAAGTTCGGCGAGTTTGTCGGAAAGTTCTTTTTCGACTTTATATTCGGCTTCCTGTTCTTTTCTTTCTTTGATCTTTTTCTTTATGTCGTCTTTGAACTCTTTTAGAGTGTCGAAGTCGCTGACGTCTTTTGCGAATTCGTCGTCAAGTTCGGGAAGCTCTTCGGTTCTGATCGCTTTGAGGTTAATCTTGAACTCGGCGTCTTTGCCTTTGAGTTCTTCGGCGTGATAGTCTTCGGGG
>CAKSPP010000224.1 GCA_934481505.1 uncultured Eubacteriales bacterium | reverse complement strand
TGCGGGGCAGTAACGCACGGTTCTTTTATTGCCGATTTTTTCAAAATACGCCTGTGCGTAGACTTTTCCGAGTTTTCTTATCTGATCGCCCGTCTTTATTTCTCCGGCGTTTATAAAATAGGGTATCTTTCTTCCGCTTTTCGCGGTGAAATCGCCGAATTTAAGCACTCCGGCGTTTTCAAGGAACTCAATGAATTCGTGTTTGTAACTCTGCATATTTTTTCTCCTATCCTATAAAATCTTCGACGCAGCGTTCGTAAGCCGCAACAGGGTCGGCGGCTGCGGTTATCGGGCGTCCGACAACGATATAGTCGCTGCCTGTTTCTTTTGCTTTTTCTGGGGTGGTGACCCTCGACTGGTCTCCTTTGTCGCCGTCGGCAAAACGGATTCCGGGAGTTACCGTCAAAAATCCGTTTCCGCAGGTATTGTGTACCGCCGCCGCTTCGAGAGGTGAGCATACAACGCCGTCAAGCCCCGCGTCTTTTGCGTTTTTCGCGTATTGCATAACGACTTCTTCCATTTTCCCCGGGATAAGCAGGTCTTCGTGCATCGCTTCTTCGCTTGTGGAGGTAAGCTGCGTTACCGCGATAAGCAGCGGACGTGTGCCGTCGGGACGGGTAAGCCCTTCGAGAGCCGCCGTCATCATCGCTTTTGTTCCCGCGGCGTGCAGATTGCACATATCGACATCGAGACGGGATAAAACCGCCATTGATTTCTTGACGGTATTCGGAATGTCGTGCAGCTTTAAGTCTAGAAAAATTTTATGTCCCCTTGCCTTGATTTCCCTTACTATTTCGGGACCCTCGGCATAGAAAAGCTCCATTCCTATTTTAACAAACGGCTTTCTGCCCTCGAATTTATCGAGAAATTCAAGGCAGGTTTTTTTGTCTGCAAAGTCGCAGGCTATAATAACGTCTTTACCCATTGTGTGCTTCTCCTATAATTTCGCTTAAATTCTTAATGCCGTATTTTTCCATTGCTTTCGGCAGATCTTCGATAATTTTTTTGCAGGCGTAGGGGTCGATAAGGTTTGCCGCCCCGACTTCGACCGCCGTTGCTCCCGCAAGAATGAATTCCAAAACATCGGAAGCGGAAGAAATTCCGCCCATTCCGACTATCGGGATTTTTACCGCGTCATAAACCTGATATACCATTCTTACCGCCACGGGTTTTACCGCAGGCCCCGATAAACCTCCCGTCTTGTTTGCAAGCAGCGGTTTTTTTGTTTTTAAGTCTATTTTCATTCCGAGCAGGGTGTTTATAAGCGAAACGCCGTCCGCTCCCGCGTCTTCGCAGGCTTTCGCTATCTCGGCAATATCCGTTACATTCGGCGAAAGCTTTATGATTATCGGCTTGTCGGTAACTTTTCTTACAGCCTTTGTCACCGCCGCCGCGTTTTCGGGGTTCGTTCCGAACGCCAGCCCGCCGCCGTGAACGTTGGGGCAGGAAATATTTATCTCAAACCAACCGATACTGTCGTCTCCGTCAAGCGTTTCGACCGCCGAAACATAGTCATCGACCGAAAAGCCGCTGACATTTGCCATTACGGGCTTTTTATAAATCGATTTGAGCGTTTTCAGTTCGTTTTTAAGGACATTTTCCGCTCCGGGGTTTTGCAGTCCGACCGCATTAAGAAGTCCCGACGGACATTCCGCGATTCTCGGCGTCGGATTTCCGAAACGAGGCTCTTTAGTCGTTCCTTTAAGGGAAATCGAACCCAAAATATTTATATCGTAAAATCGTGTGAATTCATAGCCGAACCCGAATGTTCCGCTTGCGGGAATGACAGGGTTTGAAAGCGGCACGCCGCAGAGATTTACGGAAGTGTTTACCATTCTATTTCCTCCCTTACAAAGACGGGGCCTTCGGTGCAGACGCGTTTCGGGCCGTTTTTCGTTTTGCAGGTGCAACCCATGCAGGCTCCCGTTCCGCAGCCCATACGCTCTTCAAAGCTGAACTGACCGCTTGTTTTTGCCGCAGCGTCAACGGCTTTGAGCATCGGTTTCGGACCGCAGGTGTAAAAATAGCTGTAATCGGCATATTCCATTGCGGCGTTTACAAATCCGCGAAGCCCGTAGGAGCCGTCAGCCGTCGTTACGGCGACATTCGCTCCCAACGCTCTGAATTCGTCTTCCAAAAAGATTTCAGCCCTCGTGTTAAAGCCCAAAATCACATTTACGGTTTTCCCCTCGGCAATAAGCTTTCGGCAAAGTCCGAAAAGGGGCGGAATTCCTACGCCTCCGCCTATAAGCAGAGGAT
>CAKSPP010000223.1 GCA_934481505.1 uncultured Eubacteriales bacterium | reverse complement strand
ATTCAAGGAAATTTACTTCGGAAGAAATTCCGAAAGTTCCCGATCCGATTTTTTTCATATTTTCACCAGCCGAACATCCGAATAAGATAAAGCACTATGCCGTAAACGACCGACGCCGTAACTCCGAAAACGATTACAGGGCCTGCGATAATAAACATTTTCGGTGCTGTTCCGAGGATAAGCCCCTCCGTTTTAAATTCCATGGCAGGGGAGACTACGGCGTTTGCAAAACCCGTTATCGGAACGAGCGTTCCCGCTCCGGCGTGTTTTGCCAGCGAATCGTAAAGCCCTATTCCGGTAAAAAGAGCGGAAAGAAAAACGAGAGAAACAGATTCGAGGGTCGTTGCAACTTCTTTTTCAAGCCCGAAAGACGAGTAAAGAGCAAATAAAAGCTGCCCGACAACGCAGATTAAACCGCCGACGACAAAAGCCCAAACGCAGTCTTTTATTATCGGAGAATTCTTCTTTTTCTTATTTGCAAGTTCTTCATATTCTTTTTTATCCATATGATCACTCAACTTTTTTCTTTTTTTCTATTATCCGCAAAGTTTTGTGATTTTATGCAAAAAAATACCGCGGTTTTGTACCGCGGTATTTCAGGATTTTTTATTTTGAGGGATTCATTTCGATAAGACCGTAGTCTCCTTTTTTTCGTTTGTAGACTATAAACGGGGTTCCGCTGTCGTCGCAGAAAGCAAAGAAATCGTGTCCGAGCATATTCATCTGCAAAACGGCTTCTTCGGGCGGCATCGGTTTCAAATCAAGTTTCTTTCTTCTTATTATAATGTCGCTGTCTTCGGTTATGTCTTCATATTCATCAAATGTCGGGATCTGTGTTTTCAGGCGTTTTTCAAGCTTTGTTTTGTGCTTTCTTATCTGCCGTATGAGCATATCTATATCGCTGTCGATCGCAAGTGTGAATTCCGGAGCGGTGCTCTGTGCTCTGAAAATTATTCCGTTGTGTTCAATAGTTATTTCGGCTTTGCACATATCTTCTTTTTCAAGAGAAAAGACAATATTTGCGGTGCTCTCGTCCCCGAAAAATTTTTCAAGCTTTGAAAGTTTCTTTTCGGTATACTCTTTTAACGGTTCTCTGAGAGTCATTTTTCTCGAAGTGTAGTTGATACGCATAATTTTCATCCTTTCGCTTTGCCTATTGCGGAAATCCCTTTCCGTATTTTTATTATACACTTTTTTCTGCGGAAAATAAAGGGCGAATGAGGGTTAAAACTGTATAATATTTTTGTCAAATTTCCGTTAAAAAATGTTCACATTGCCGAAAAATATTCAACGGTAAAAATATTATGAAAAAACTGTTGACAACCGCGGTTTTTAATGTTATACTGACAATGTTAGGGGCTTTGCCCCTATTCTTTATACGAAAGGATATTGTGATATGAAACTCGGTATATTCAACCCTGCACTTTATGACAGAAACTTTGCCGACGCCTGTAAATTTCTTAAAGATAACGGCGTTACCGCGATAGAAATCGGCTGCGGCGGATTTCCCGGAAGAACTCATTGCAATCCGGATATCCTGCTTAACGATGAAAAAGAATATAATAAATTTATGGATACTATCAAGGAGAACGATCTCTTTGTCGGTGCAATAAGCGTTCACGGAAACGCGGTTCATCCCGATCCCGAACAGAGAGCTCTTTTCGAAGACCATTTCCGCAAGGGCGTTTTAATGGCTGAAAAAATGGGCGTAGACAGAGTTATCACATTTTCCGGCTGCCCCGGCGGTTCAAAAGACGATAAGACCCCGAACTGGGTCACATGTCCCTGGCCTAACGATTTTTCGGAAATTCTCGACTATCAGTGGAACGAAGTCCTTATTCCTTACTGGAAAAATGCCGTTGCTTTTGCAAAGGAACACGGAATAAACAAAATTGCGTTTGAAATGCACCCGGGTTTCTGCGTATATAACCCCGAAACAATGCTTAAACTCCGCGAGGCTGTCGGTCCCGAACTCGGAGCAAACTTTGATCCGAGTCACCTTATCTGGCAGGGGATTGACCCCGTTGCCGCAATCAAAAAACTCGGCGACGCGATATTCTTCTTCCATGCAAAAGATACAAAGCTCGATAAATACAATATCGCCGTAAACGGCGTTCTCGATACAAAGAGTTACGATAAAGTTCTCGACCGCTCATGGGTATTCCGTACAGTCGGCTACGGCAACGATTACGGATATTGGAAAGATATAATTTCCGCCCTTAAATCGATTGATTACGACTATGTTATCAGCATTGAGCATGAAGACAGCCTTATGACCCAGAAC
>CAKSPP010000222.1 GCA_934481505.1 uncultured Eubacteriales bacterium | reverse complement strand
CGAAACAAGCACTCCAGAAAACTCAAACCTGCTTTTTTCACAGATTTTGGCGACGGTTTACAGGGTTGTTTCGTCGGTTGCCGACAAAGCGGAGCTTATGACTTTGCTTGCGAAAAATCCGATATTTGCAAGGCTTACATCTTATAACAGCGAAACCGTTATGAAAAATGAACTTCTGGATTTCTGCGAAAATGCCAGAGGTTTGGTTTCGCAATCGCAGAAAAGAGATACCGAAATTTTGTGCGATAAAGTAATGCAGATCATCGAAGAAAAATATTCCGACGAAAGCCTTTCGCTTACCGATGTTTCGAATATGCTTGCGGTAAGCCCGAACTATTTGAGTGCTCTTATCAAAAAAGTAAAGAAAAAGAATTTTATAACGCTGCTTACCGAACGCAGAATGACGGCGGCTCACGATATGCTCGTCTATACCGGAATGAAAATACTTGAAGTTTCGGAACGCTGCGGTTACAGCGATCAGCATTATTTCAGCTACTGTTTCAAAAAGTTTTACGGAGAATCTCCGAGTAAGGTAAGAAGCCTTTACCGCCCGGAGGAATAGGGAGAATAAGAATGAAAAAACAACGGCAGCCGTTTTCCGCAAGTTTATATACGCTTACAGTTGTCGCAATCACTGTGGCGTCTCTTGTCGCCGTGTCCGTTTGTATCGCGATCTTCGCGTCGGTTTACAGCAATTCGCTTATGCGAGACGCGAAGTTAAGTTCCGAACAGGCGGTAAAGCAGGCAAGCCTCTCGGTTGGTTCAACGCTTGAAAATATGACCAACAAGCTGTCGTCCGTTTTGGGGCTTTACGAATCGAGCGACGATCTTTCGGATTTCGAAAAAAAGATTTCGACCGTGGCAAAAATGCAGGACGATATTTTCGCCGTTACCGTTTATGATAAAAACGGCGGAATTCTTATGACGAGTGCAGGTTCGGGTTATACTTTGAAAAAAGAAATCTATAAAGATTTGTCCTTTAATAAGGGACTTTTCGATACCGAACAGGCGTCGGCTCCGCATGTTCAGACGCTTTATGAAGGCGTTTATCCTTGGGTCGTAACATTGGCTACCGTGATTGATAATCCCGATCCCGACGGAGCAAGATATATCGCGATAGATTTCCGTTTTTCGCAGATGGGTCGTTATATTGATGATGTGGGCGTCGGAAGACAGGGATATTGCTATATCGTCGATACGAGCGGAAATATTGTTTATCATCCGCAGCAGCAGCTTCTTTTCACGGGAGTAAAAACCGAAGATTCAAAAGCGGCGGCTCTTCTTTCCGACGGAACTCATGTTGATAAAAATGTTATTATTACCGTTTCTACTATGACGAACGGAACATGGAAAGTCGTCGGTGTCAGCCATACCGACGAAATTGAAATCGAACGCCGTTCTCAGATAATAGTCAGTATTGTAATTGCTCTTTTGTGTACCGTCGCGATTGCCGGTATAGTTCTTGTCGTATATTCGAGGGTCGTTACGGCTCCCGTTCGCTCTCTTGTCCGTGCAATGAAGGCGTTTGAAACGAATTCCGCCGATTATATATACAAGGGAAATGTCGAGGCTGTGACGGAACTTCAAAGTCTGTCCGATTCCTTTAAGGAAATGTCCGAAAGGATAAAAGAACTTATGGAGAAGGTAAGACGTGAAGAAACGGAACTTCGCAAAACCGAACTCAAAGCTTTGCAGGCACAGATAAATCCGCATTTTCTCTATAATACGCTCGATTCCATTCAATGGATGTGCGAACAGGGGAAAACGGAAGATGCTACCGTTATGGTCGGGGCTCTCGCAAGACTTTTCAGAATAAGTATCAGCCGCGGCAAAGAGCTCATTCCGATAAAAGACGAGATGACCCACGCAAAAAGTTATCTTATAATTCAGAGCTATCGATATAAAAATCAGTTTTCCTATAATTTCGATATTGAAGAATCGATAGAAAATTATCTTTGCAATAAAATAACCGTTCAGCCGCTTATCGAAAACGCCATATATCACGGACTTGACCGTATGGTCGACGAAGGACATATAGAAATTTCCGCAAAGACGGCGGCCGACGATCCGAACGATATTATAATCACCGTTGCGGATAACGGCGTCGGAATGACCGAAGAACAATGTCGGAAGATACTTCTTAAAGAACGCAGCGATTCGAGCGGAATAGGCGTCAAAAACGTAAACGATCGTCTGAAAATCTATTTCGGCGAAAAATACGGAATTACGATCGAAAGCGAACTTGATGTCGGAACGACCGTCATGGTGCGTATTCCTAAGGTGGAAAAGG
>CAKSPP010000221.1 GCA_934481505.1 uncultured Eubacteriales bacterium | reverse complement strand
AAAGTCTCGTATTGAAAACGCCCTGAAAACTCATTGCCGCCCCTGCTATCGCGGCATATATCCAGCCCATAAAAACACCTCTTTTTTCTTATCAGTTTTCCCAATTCAAACAAAAATATGACAAAAGCAAAGTGTTGCTTTACATATCAATGCCCGTATGATATAATATTCTTAAATTAAAATAAAGGAGAAACCGTATGTATAATATCGATGTCGTAAAAAAATTCGATCCGGAGCTCGGCAACGCTATCGACCTTGAGCTTTCGCGTCAAAAGCACAATATTGAGCTTATAGCGTCGGAAAACATCGTTTCCGAAAATGTGCTTGCAGCCATGGGAACAATTCTCACAAACAAATATGCGGAGGGCTACCCCGCAAAAAGATATTACGGCGGATGTCAGTATGTTGATATTGTCGAAGATCTTGCAAGAGACCGTGCAAAAGAGCTTTTCGGTGCCAAATTCGCAAATGTTCAACCTCACAGCGGAGCACAGGCAAACCTCGCAGTTTATTTTGCATTTCTCGAAACCGGAGACACGATTCTCGGAATGAATCTTGCCCACGGCGGACATCTCACACACGGTTCTCCCGTAAATATGTCCGGTAAAAACTATAACGTCATTTCTTACGGAGTTGACGAAAAGACCTGCACAATCGACTATGACGAAGTCGAAAGACTCGCCAAAGAACACAAACCGAAACTTATCGTTGCGGGTGCAAGTGCTTATCCGAGAGTTATCGATTTCAAGAGATTTGCGGATATTGCTCACAGCGTCGGAGCTCTCTTAATGGTTGACATGGCTCATATCGCGGGTCTTGTCGCCGCAGGCGTTCACCCCTCGCCCGTTCCCTATGCGGATATCGTAACTTCGACGACTCACAAAACTCTCCGCGGCCCGAGAGGCGGTCTTATTTTAACAAATAACGAAGAGTACGCGAAGAAAATCGACAAAGCAATCTTCCCCGGCTGTCAGGGCGGCCCTTTAATGCACATAATCGCAGCAAAAGCCGTATGTTTCAAAGAAGCAATGAGCGACGAATTCAAAAAATATCAGGAACAGGTCGTAAAAAATGCCGCAGCTCTTGCAGAAGGACTTACAAGTTACGGTTTTGACCTCGTTTCGGGAGGAACCGATAACCACCTTATCCTCGTTGACCTCAGAAACTTCAACATCACCGGTAAAGAAATGGAAAAGCGTCTCGACGACGTAAGAATAACCGCAAACAAAAATGCTATTCCGTTTGATCCAGAAAAACCGTTTGTAACAAGCGGAATAAGACTCGGAACTCCGGCGGTAACAACAAGAGGCTTCAAGGAAGAAGACATGAAAGTAATTGCGGAATGTATTTATCTTACAGCAAAAGACGAAACAAACGCCGAAAAAGTCAAGGCAAAAGTTGCAGCTCTCTGCGACAAATATCCTATTTACGAATAATAAACCCGATAATGTAAAAACCGAGGCTTTTGCCTCGGTTTTTTTATAACAATTTATTTATTTCTTCTTCGACCGCCGCGTAAATTTCACTTTCGGGAACGGTTTTTATAACTTTTCCGTCCTTGAAAATCGCATAGTTTCCGTTTACTCCGGTAACGCCGAAATCCGAGCCGAGAGCCTCTCCCGGACCGTTGACGACGCACCCCATAACAGCGATCTTTATATGTTTTTTTATGTGAGAAAAATTATTCTCAATATATTTCGCAAGAGAAACGGTGTCGGTGGTGGTTCTTCCGCATGTAGGACAGGAAACTATCTCGATGCCGTCATTTCTTTTTCCGACACACAAAAGAAGCGTTTTCGCAGCTCTTATTTCTTCAATCGGGTCTGCGGTAAGAGATACTCTTATTGTGTCCCCTATTCCGTCAAGCAAAAGAGAACCCATTCCGACCGACGATTTTATAAGCCCGCCGTATGCCGTCCCCGCTTCGGTAACGCCGAGATGAAGAGGATAGATTCCGTCCGTCATTTCATAAAAACGCCTGTAAGATTCGACCATTGTCCGAACGTCCGACGACTTTATCGAAACGACAATATCTTCAAAATCGTATTTTTCAAGCAGCTTTACATTTCTGTACGCACTTTCGGCAAGGGCTTCGGGCGTTGCTCCGTTATATTTTGCACGGAGATCTTTTTCAAGAGATCCCGAATTTACTCCGACGCGTATCGGTATATTCTTGTTTCTTGCCGCAACCGCGACCTTACCTATATGCTCGGAGCCGATATTTCCGGGATTTATCCTTATTTTGTCGGCCCCCGCTGCAATCGCTTCAAGAGCAAGCCTGTAATCGAAATGGATATCGGCAAC
>CAKSPP010000220.1 GCA_934481505.1 uncultured Eubacteriales bacterium | reverse complement strand
GTTTCGATTAAAACTTTCTTCTGTTCAAGTCCGTCAAAGGCTTTTATAAAGGAAGAGGTGTCGCGGAGCAGCTTTTCGGCTGTCTGTCTGAATTTTTTGTTGTTCTGACCTCTTGTCTTTTTTGCGAAAGCCGAAATGGCTTCTTTGGTGACAAGCTCGTCCCTTTTGAAAAATTTAAGTCCCGAATAAATTATATAGATAAAGAGAATAAATTCGTCTTTGGTCAAGGTTACATTTGTTTTTTCAAGCTCAAAATCCCTCTTCGGGCGATGATCGATACATTTTCTTAAAAGTGCCGCGGCGTCGGGCGGCGTCATCGAAAGATAGACCGAAACTCGGTCGCCCTGTTCGAGCCTTGCGTCAAATCTGTCGCCGTTTTTGAAAAGTCGGACGGTTTCGTAAAGCCCGAAGCCTATTCTGAAATCTTCTTCCTTTTCGTAAAGCAATTTTGCGACATGCAGCCCTTTTTCCGTCGGAAAAAGAGAAGAATCGAGCAGTTTCTGCGAAATGACATTGAGGAAATACGATATGTCGGTTTCTTCGCCGATAAGAGCCTTTTTGAAAAGCTCGATATCACGCCTTGAAAGCACCACCGCGTCGGCGTCTCCCGGATAAATTTCGGTCGGGAAATTCGGGGAAAGCTCTTCATACATCGAATGAAGAATGTTGTAATTTTCAAAGCCGATATTCGGTTCTTTTTCGGGGGATTCGGGAATTTCTTCGGTTTTCTTTTCCTGCTTTGCGAAAATCCAGAAAACCAACGCTCCGACCGACAAAAGTGCAAGAATTACCGCCGAAACAAAGGTTTTCGGGAATCTTACGCCCGAATCGGAAAGAGTGCCCGCTGCCTGCATGTCTTCAAGGCGGAGAACCGTTTCCCTGTCAAGACAGGTACATTCGATTGCGTTCTTTTGGCATTTGTTGCATATTTTTATCGTGTTTCCGCTTTCGTCGTTTGAAAGGGTAGCTTCCGAACCGCAGAAACAGTCGCAGGTGCATAAAAGAAAGTTTCTGCCGCATTTTTCACAGTTGTAAACCGAATTTTCGTCCGCCGAAGATGTGATGTAGTGTCTTCCGCAAATGCAGTCGCCGTCGGCGGCAAAGGTCGGAACCGCGAAAAGAAGCAGCGTCAGACATATCACGGCTGCGGTTATGATTTTTTTCATATGTTCACCCCCGTTATCGCATAAATAAGGACGAGCCCCGCCGCATATGCCGAAATCACGGTAAAGGTCGGATGGAATTTCAGGGGTTCTCCCGTTTTTGCCGAAATCTTTCTTTTGGCGACCGTCTTTTTCGAAAAAGCGGTCAGTGCCGCGGCAAGAACAAACGGAAAAGTCGTGAATATTCCGCAGAAAATATTCGTTACCGCCGAAAGGATGCAGAACGGAAGAAAAATTCTCCAAAGTTTCTGTTCCGCGTCTTCGAAAACGGCACTCATAAAAAATGAAAACGCCGCCGAAAGAATAAGCGTTAATAAAACGAAAAGGACTGCCGAAATCACACTTTTGCACCGTGCGAAAACGGACGGCAGCGAAACGAGGAATAAAACGAGGGAATCGAGTGCGATATTTTTAATCAGTCGTTTGTTCATATCGTCCCTCCGTCAGAATTTAAGCCCGTAAACAAGGGCTGCGATAATTATATTTACAAGTCCCGAAACAACCGACGGAAGCCATGTCATAAGCTTGTTTTTGCGGTTGAGTTCGGAGGTTGCGAGGTAATACGGAATAAAGGAAAAGACAAGTGCCGAAAAAGAAAGGGCATAGCCTCCCGCACCGAACGCGACGTTTGAAATAAATCCGATAACGGAAATCACGGACGGAATAAAATATCCCGCCCCGACCGTTTTTATTATTTTCATAACGTCTGCGTCTCCCGCCGAAAATTTGGAAGACTGCAACGCGACGGCAATATTAGCGGCAAAGCAGAGAACCGAAAGAATTATCCCGCAGAAAAGGAAAATCACGCATTTTACCGCGGAAAAATATCCGAGTGCTGTTTTTTCTGCAACGATTCCCGAAAAGAAGAAAATATAGAAAATTGCGGGGAAAACGAGCGACAAAACAAGTTTTTCCTCCCCCGCTTTTCTGTAAAAAGACATCGGCTCAAAAAACGCCGCCGTGAGTGTTTTTATATTTGTGAGAACCGAAGAAAGAAAGTCGCTTCCTTTCTTTTTTTCGGTGTTTTCTTCGAGTCTTTTTCCGCAGACGGGGCAGTAAACATTCTCCGCGTCGGCAATACTGTGACAGTGTGTGCAGACTCTGTTCATCTAACCTCTCCCTTTCGTCAAATTGTGACATAC
>CAKSPP010000219.1 GCA_934481505.1 uncultured Eubacteriales bacterium | reverse complement strand
CCGTGTTCGGCAAAAAATTCGGAATAAAAAGCATAAGATTTTGTGCCGTGTCCAAGCGAAACCATCGGAAAGGTTGCAAGCTCGGAAAGAGACAATCTTCTGCCGTTCGGAATGGGAAAAGTCGAAGAGCAGACAGCAACTTCACGCAGCGTTTTGATTTTTATTTCTTCAAGAGAAGAATATGTCTCAACAGGCGTTGTAACGACCGCAATATCCGCATTTCCGCCGACAAGCTCGGAAAGAGCCTGCGGGGTTGAATGATTGCTTATCCTCAGCCGTATACCGGGATATTTTTGCCTGTACTGTTTAAGCACGGGAAGAAGAAAACATCTCAATGCAACTTCGCTTGCGGCAATAAATACGCTGCCCTTTGTCATATCGCGGCTTTCGGAAAGTCTCGCTTCCCCCTCTTTTATATTCTCAACCGCCGCTTTTATTCTGTCATAAAGAATTTTCCCCTCGGGCGTTAAAAACACTCCCCTGTTTGTTCTTAAAAACAGAGGACAACCCAAAGCCAATTCAAGATTTTTTACGGTTCTGGTAAGATTCGGCTGATTGTTCATCAGAACCTTTGCCGCATGCGAAAAATTCCCGTATTTTGCGACATAATAGAATACTTTGTACCAATCGTAGCTTATATCCATAGTTTTCTCCATATATAATTGATATATAAATTATATTAAATAAAGATTTTACATATATCATAATATGAATTATAATATAAATGAAAGAAAAAGTCAAGCGTGGTGATAAAATGTATAATCCGTCTCCTCTGAAAGTAATCAAAATCAACTCTCCTGCGGACAGAGCCGCCGAAAGATTCGGCACGGCACTGTTTATTATCCTGTCAGGAGGATTTCAGGACGCTTATACATACTGCGTTCGCGGAAATGTTTTTGCAAATGCCCAAACGGGAAATATCGTGCTTTTAAGCACCGCCGCTTTTAACGGAAATTGGGGCGGAGTCCTCAAATATCTTATTCCGGTTTCGGCGTTTATTCTCGGAATATTCGCCGCTGAAATCATTCATATAAATCTCGGGAAATTCGAGAAATTCCATTGGAGACAGATTATTCTGCTTGCCGAAATCGTAATTTTATTTACCGTCGGTTTTATTCCCGAAAATCTTGATTTTCTCGCAAACGCCGCAGTTTCGTTTGTTTGTGCATTGCAGGTTCAGTCTTTCCATAAAATCAGAGGGCACGCCTATGCAAGCACGATGTGTATAGGAAACCTGAGGAGCGGCACTGAAGCTCTCTGCACATATTTCAGAACAAGAGATAAAGCCATCCTGCAAAAAGCCGCAACCTATTTCGGTGTAATACTTGTTTTTGCGATAGGTTCGGGGCTCGGTTTTATATTATCTTCCGTTCTCGGAAACAAAGCAGTATGGATATGCTGTGGGCTCCTTACCGTAAGCCTTGCTGCTATGTTCAAAATAGAGAGATAAAAAAAGAAGACCTTTCGGTCTTCTTTTTTTATCTCTTTCTCAAAACAATCTTAATAAAATTAAGATATTTGCATGCTCCCGCGTTTATTGCAGCCCTGTCGCCGACCGCATACTCGTTATCCTGAGCTATCCAATCGTTCCAGACCTCTTCATTGCTTTCCATTTCGGAAATTTCAACAATTTCAGCCGTAGACGCCGAAACGATATCAGTCCAATAATCGATATCGTGGATATAATCAAGTTGTTCGGGCGTCCACGAAAGAAGCAATTCTTCGGGAAGCGAAGAATGTAGGTCTTTTTTCATTCCTGTAATAGAAAGGTATATATAACTTCCCTTTTTGATAAACGGCAAAAGTTTTGTGTCGAGAAATTCTTTATTTCTCCCGAAATAGTTATATGAATCAACGCAGACAAGTCCGTCGAAAAATTCCTTTTCGAAAGGCAGATTTTCAGCGTCGGCTTTTACGGGAATTATTTCGTTTTTCGTAAGTTCCTGCGTTTTGAAGAATTCGGCGTTTTCGTTGGGATCGCTCCATAAATCGGCGGCGTAAACCTTAAAGCCGTATTCCTTTGCCATAAATACGGAAGTAAGCCCCATTCCGCTGCCGAGGTCGCACACTGTCTTCCCCGGAAGAATTTTACAGTCGTTCAGAAGTTCTTCCGTAAGTTTTATCGGGTTCGGTCCCATAATTTTGGATATTAAATCATTATATTTTTCGCTTTTGGTATATTTCATTGTTTTCCTTTCATACCAAATGCTTTTCAAGCTGCTTTGCAAATCTGTCTACATAACCGTTAAAGGACGCAGTTACCTCCTCTTTGTTTTCCGCTTCGTCGTAGATGTCGTAATACAAATATAACGGCGAATA
>CAKSPP010000218.1 GCA_934481505.1 uncultured Eubacteriales bacterium | reverse complement strand
CCCTTCTGCGGATACAACATGGGCGACTACTTCGCTCACTGGCTTGAAATGGGCGAAAAACTCGGCGACAAGGCTCCGAAGATATTCAACGTCAACTGGTTCAGAACCGACGACGAAGGAAACTTCGTATGGCCCGGCTTCGGCGACAACATGAGAGTCCTCAACTGGATAATCGACCGTTGCGAAGGAAAAGCCGACGCTGTTGAAACCCCGATCGGATATGTTCCCAGACCCGAAGATATCGATCTTACCGACCTTGATATGGATATCGAAACTCTCAAATCCATTCTTAAAGTCGACAAAGACGTTTGGGAAAAGGAAGCAGCCGAAATCGAAGAGCATTACAAGAAATTCGGAGACAAACTCCCCGCCGCTCTCAGAGAGCAGCTTGAGAACCTCAAGAAATCTCTTGCAAATTTATAAAATAATCAACGATTCACCGGGAAACTACGACTTTCGAGTTCCCCGGTGTTTCTTTGGGTAAAGGACATATTTATTTGCGTTATTTTTGCGAAAAACAACGCATTTTTTGAAATCAAGAGACTGCATATCGATAATTGCAATACCGATATGTAAAAACGGCAATTGAAAAAGTTGCAATAATATGTTATAATAAGACGAAATAAACAGAAAGAAGGTCGTGACTTCCGTCACGCTACTGTTTGACAGAGAAAACAGAAAGGTATGTGAACACTATGAACAAAATTTCCATTATCGGAACCGGCAGCGTCGGATCCACAATCGCCTATACACTTACCGTTATGGGAATCGCCTCGGAAATCGTAATGATCGACATCAACAACGAAAAAGCTCTCGGAGAAGCCCTTGATATAAGACAGGGTACGCCGTTTTGCAGCAACTGCATGATCTACGCCGGCGATTACAGAGACGCCGTTGATTCCGACATCGTTATCCTCACTTCGGGCGTTGCGAGAAAACCCGGTCAGACAAGACTTGAACTTGCCCAGACAAATGTCAATATAACGAAATCGATAATCCCCGAAATTACGAAATACGCTCCCGATGCAACCTACATCATCGTCAGCAACCCCGTCGACATACTCACCTATACTTTCTGCAAGTATTCCGGCATTCCCGAAAGCCGCATAATCGGTTCGGGAACAATCCTCGACACCGCGAGACTCCGTTCGAGACTTTCCGAATATTATAACATCAGCCAGAGCAACGTTCACGCTTACGTTTTCGGCGAACACGGAGATTCTTCCTTTATCCCATGGTCGGTTGCAAACATTTCGAATGTTCCCATAAGCGAATGTAACAGCCTTATAACAACCGGCGGAATAAAGGCTCCCGAGCTTGATCCTGCCGAAATTGAACAGTATGTAAGAAAATCCGGCGGAAGAGTTATCGCAAGAAAAGGTGCTACCTTCTACGCGGTTTCGATTTCCGTCTGCCACATCTGCAAATGTCTTCTCGGCGGTATGGACACCACAATGACCGTTTCGACAATGATGCACGGCGAATACGGAATTAACGATGTTTGCCTCAGCACCCTTAACCTCGTCGGAAACAAATGTCTCAGAGGTAAAGTAAATGTAATGCTCACCGACGAAGAAATCGCAAAACTTCACAAGAGCGAAGCGACCCTCAAAGAAGTTATAAAGAGCCTCGATCTTTAATTCACGGAGGATAAACGTATGGAGTACCGTATAGAACACGATTCAATGGGCGAAATGAAAGTCCCCGCAGACAGACTGTGGGCGGCACAGACCCAGAGAAGCCATGAAAACTTTGAAATAGGCGTCGGAATCGAAACGATGCCGAGAGAAATAACCCACGCTTTCGGGATTCTCAAAAGAGCGGCAGCTATGGCAAACGCAGAACTCCGCCCCGAAAAGATGACCGCAGAAAAGCTTGCGGCAATAACCGAAGCATGCGACGAAGTTATTTCCGGAAAACTCAACGACCACTTCCCTCTTGTCGTATGGCAGACAGGTTCGGGAACGCAGTCGAACATGAACGCAAACGAAGTCATCGCTAACAGAGCAAACCAGATTGCAGGCAAAAAACTCTGCCATCCGAATGACGATATCAATATGAGCCAGTCTTCAAACGATACTTTCCCGACTGCGATGCATATTTCCGCAGTCACAATTCTCGAAGACAAACTCATTCCCGCAATAGAAACGCTTATCGAAACCTTCAAACGCCTCGAAAAAGAAAACGATGGCATTGTCAAATCGGGCAGAACTCATCTTCAGGACGCAACCCCGATTAAATTCAGCCAGGAAATTTCCGGCTGGCGTTCAAGCCTTGAAAGAGACGTCGAACTTCTCCGTCTTGCATTAAAACCGCTTTACGAGCTTGCTCTCGGAGGA
>CAKSPP010000217.1 GCA_934481505.1 uncultured Eubacteriales bacterium | reverse complement strand
TTCTTAACAGAAACCTCAACTCGGACTTTTCCTCCGACAACACCAACAGGCGACGAAACCGATATTACCGGAGCATTTTCCCCATTATATATTGTATAGTTGTCTTTATAACTGTATTTACAATTTTTACAGGTGTGAAGAGTGTATCCACGCTTTCCGACAGTCGGATTTATCACTTCGTTCTGATAATCGTGCGGCTTTTCGGACAATGTTTTTCCTGCTTTAAGCATTGAATTGCAGGAATTGCAATAAATATCGCCGGAATACCCATTTGAAGAGCAGGTCGGGTCAACTTTTCCCGATAAATGCGTTCCGCCGATATGATTGGTTTTATCCGTATTGCCATAGGCAAAAATTTCTTCGCTCTTTTCTTTGCATACGGAACAGCTCACATAGAAAACGGCACTGTTCACACAGGTTGCAGGCGATTTAAGAAACTCGGCATCGGGATTTCTGCAAAAATTATGTTCGGCAAAATCTCCGTATTCAAAGGTCTCGTCTCCGACTTTTCCGCAGACCGAACAGCTTTTTTTGTAAATTGCCCTGCTTATGCACGTCGCCTCGGTTTTAAGATAAGCGAGATCTGTGTCTTCTACAAAATCATGCTTTGCATAGTCCCCGTATTCGAATGTTTCGGGACCTGCCTCTCCGCAAACGGAACAGCTTTCAAAATAAACCGCCCGTTTTGTGCAGGTAGGAAAAGATTTAAGATAAGCCCTGTCAGGCTTATTGCAAAAACTGTGGCCGAAAGGTTTGCCGTATTCAAAAATTTCATACCCGCAATAGCCGCAAACCGAACAACTCTTGTAATAGACCGCCTTTTCGGTGCAGGTCGCGGGTGTCATAAGATATTCGGGTTTCGGATTTTCGCAGAATTTATGTTTCCCCGAATCGCAAATTTTTCCCGCGTAAATATTCAAAGAGAAAAAAGAGATCGCCGCCGATATTGCAAGAATAAATGCCAACATTCTTTTCATTGAAATTCCTCCCAACTAAAAAGATGTTATCACATTTATATATTTTTGTCAATATATTGCAATAATTTATACATAAAAAAATAAGAGCCGATTTTTTATCGACTCTCATATTTTCATTTTTCGTTTCTTATTGCCGCGGTTATCATTCTGACGGTTGACGCAACCATCGAACAGCCGACCGCTATCGCTCCGGCACATGCCCCGGTCGAAAGCCCCTTATAGACAAACAGCTGCATATCGCCGTTTATCAGAGCCTCCATTGTGTAATAAATACCGCCGCCGGGTACGAGAGGTATTATTCCGATTATCAGAAAAAGCGTTGCCGGAGCTTTATGTACTCTTGCGAAAATTTCCGCAAAAATCGCAACAGCTATCGTCGCGATAAAATATCTTATAGTATCAGCCCATATTCCCGTTCCGACAAAGGAACAAAGAGTAAAAACAAGCCACGAAACAAAGCCGCAAAAACTTGCCGAAGCAAGTTTTTTGATATCTCTTATCTCGAAAACAACCGAAAAAGCCGCACAGCTGACAAGAGCGTAAATGCAAGGAAGAAAATCAGTTAAAGTCATGACTGCTTCCTCCTAAAATATAAATCTGAAACCGGCAATCGGAATGGCGATACCGATTGCGATTCCTACGGCGACGAGCATTGCTTCCGCAAATTTAGTAACGGCGGTAAGCATATCTCCCGCAAGGATATCGCGGACGACATTCATTATTGCGATTCCCGGAACAAGAAGCATTATTGCTCCGATTATGATTTTATCAAGGTGGATATCGGAAGTAAGATAACTTAAAAGTGTGGGAATGACCGCAAGAAGAGCACTCGCGGCGATATTCGAAAAGAAAACGTTTACTTTCAGTTTTTTCGTTCCAGACACAACAAATTTTACGACAATTCCGGAAAAAAACGAAATAACGGCGTCGAGAGCCGAACCTCCGTAAAAAAGAGTAAAGAAAGCCGCGACAACGCCGTAAGCCGCATAGCTCAACGCTGTCGGATAAGTTTTCCTTGCGACAATTTCACGAAGTTTCTTTTCCGCTTCGTCAATCGGAATATTCTCGCTGCAAATTTTGCGGCAAAGATCGTTTATTCCCGAAAGTCTTTCAAGGTTGTTTCCTGCAGTTCTGACCTTGACCATTTTGCTGTAATTTTTGCCGTCGACAAGGATGTTTGTAACGATAAAAGACGGAATCGCAAAAACCTCGGAATCGGAATATCCGTATGCGTGAATAACGCGTGAAATCGATTCCTCTACCCTGTAAATTTCCGCTCCGTTTCTTATAAGCCGTATTCCGAGCTCACAGACAAAATTCAAAAGTCTGTCAGGATCTACTTTTTTTTCACAGATATCAGACGCCATTGTCCAATCC
>CAKSPP010000216.1 GCA_934481505.1 uncultured Eubacteriales bacterium | reverse complement strand
ACGACCTTGTTTCCGGTTTTCGCAACGATTTTCCAGAATTCAAAGTAAGGATAGCTGCGGTTTTCGGAAAGTCCCAAAAGGTTGAGTTCAAGCGGGATATCTTTTATTTTCGCGTATTCGCAAAGACGGGTCATTTCGCTTTCGTAAAAAGAATTGTCGCCGCGGTAGCCTATGATATCGGGATGGGCAATATATGAAAATTTCTTCGTATCAATAGCCTCGCAGACCTGATTTACATAGGCTGTGAGCATGGTTTTATCGTCGAAAATCCCGGAGGTGTGAATTCCGTCGTATTCGTTTTTTATGAAATGCTGACCGAGGATAAGATAGTCACATTCGAACCGCGAAATATTCTTTATCATAGCGTCAAAATGCTTCGGATAATATTCCGCCTCATAGCCGATAAGAATTTTTATTTTATCCTTATATTCGTTTCTGAGAGCCGAAATTTCGCGGTAATATTTTTCGGTTTCTTCGACGGTCATGCGATATCCCGAAAAATAGCCGTCGGGGAAAGGATAAGGAACATGGTCGGAAAAACCGAGAACGGAAAGACCGTTTTTTATCGCCGTTTCGACATATTCGCGGGGAGTGCCGTCGGCGTGGTTGCAGAGATAGGTGTGAGTGTGCAGGTTGATTTTCATTAAGAGCCTCTATTTAAGAACAAATTTCATAACGACGGGATTATGGTCGGAATATGCAAAGCCCGTCTGAACATTTTCGAGATAGGTTATTTCAACATTTTTACTGACGAGAAAACCATCGACGATTATCGTGAAATTTCCCTCTTCATAAGGAATATCGCAGTCGCGGCAGGTCGGTTCGGTTTTTCCGTCGGTATATTCGTCGGCACGGACAATGCAATCGGGAAGAAGATCATCGGGGAAAGGCTGAGCCCAGCCGAAATCGACGGATTCGCCGCCGTTGAGTTTTTGAGTCGAAGTGCCTGTGAAATCGTGGTTATAATCGCCGCCGCAGACGACGTAGTTCCCCTTTTCGTAATCGGCTTTAATTTCGTTAAAAAGCATTGTCATCTGAGCTTTTCTTATTTCGTCGCTTCCGCCGTAAGCCGAAAGGTGGACATTTATAAGCACAAGCTGTTTTCCGTTTTCAACGGGAATTCTCGACACCGAATAGCAGCGGTCGAGGTCGAGGAATTTGGAAAAGCTTTCGGATATCGGAAGACTGCGGCGAAGAGCCGAAGAGATTTTATATTTCGAAAGAGTAAGCATTCCGCTGTTCGACGAGCCGTGTGGCTGCGTCAAGGGATACATCAAAAACGCCGAATGATAGTTTTCGGCAAAAACGCCCGAATATTCCGAAAGAGCCGAGGTTATCATCTGTCGTTCGTCAATATGATAAGACCTTGTAGAGTCGGTGTCGACTTCCTGAAAAAGAATAAAGTCGGGGTCACAGGAGACAGTTTCTTTTGTGGCGTTTTCTATGCAGTTTTTAACGCTTTCCGCACTCGCAGCCCATGACTGTTTGCCGCCGTCCATAAAGAAGGTAAAATCGGCGGTATACGCTCCGAAACCGAGGTTTCTGGTTGCAACGGTATATTCTTTTCCGCTTTTTAAGGTTTCTTCGCTTCCCGAACCCGAAACCGTAAGCATTTTGTTATCTTCGATTCGCGAATAGGAAAAGAAAACATAGCAGACATAGACGACTGCGATAATAAGGATAAAGCTGATGAGCGACATTAAAAATTTCAATATTTTTCTCACGGCACACCTCGGCGTTTTTCTTTATTGTAGCATATTTTGAAAAGAATTTCAAGGCATAAAAAAAGGAGCTTTCGCTCCTTTCTTATGCAACGACTTCGGCGTCGTCGGATTTTCCGTTTATATAGTCCGCGTTTATCGTTATTGTCTTGATATCCTTACGGGAAGGAGACTTGAACATAAGCGGCGTCATTATCTTTTCGACAATGGCACGCAGCCCTCTCGCCCCGGTGTTTTTTTCGACCGCCATTTCGGCAATTCTTTCGATTGCGTCGGGGGTAAAGGTAAGAGTTATTCCGTCGAGCATGAAAAGTTTTTCATACTGCTTTATAAGGCTGTTTTTCGGCTCGGTAAGGATTTTGACAAGGGCTTCTTTATCGAGCTTATCGACGGAGACGACTACGGGAAGACGGCCGACAAGTTCGGGGATAAGACCGTACTTTACGATATCTTTCGACTCACATTCGTGAAGAAGAGCGGAGATATCGTCTTCCTTTTTGCTTTTGACGTTTCCGCCGAAGCCCATCGTATTTCCCGACATTCTCTTTTTGACGATTTCTTCTATTCCCGAAAAAGCACCGCCGCAGATAAAGAGAATATTTTTCGTGTTTATCGGAATATATTCCTGATTGGGGTGTTTTCTTC
>CAKSPP010000215.1 GCA_934481505.1 uncultured Eubacteriales bacterium | reverse complement strand
TCCGGTGCCGTCGGTGAAGATTATATTGCTGAATCTTCCCATAATCTCAACGATTATCCGTCTTTCGACCGTTTCATACATTTCGGTACGGGATTCAAAATCGATTATTATAACGCGGTCAAGTCCGGCTTGTCTTACGCCCGTAATTCTCGAAGAAGAAAGGTGTTTGCGGAGCAGCATGCAGAAATTCGGAGCGACTATCGGATTTTCCTTTCCGTCGTTTTCCGAAAGATATATAACGGGATGAGCCGGATCGACCGAAATCACAAACTTTACATGTTTATTTTTTTGTCTTGCCGGGGCATGAAGAGAAATCACTATTTCGTCACGCTCTGGCTGATTTATTTTTTCGACTTTCGCCCCTTGCAAATCGTCATTGAATTCTTTTGCAAGAGCTGAAAGAAAAATACCGTCAAGAGCCATTTTATAAATTAAACAGAAGCGGAAGCTCCTTATTCCTTTCAGATATAACAAATTCAACTTCGGGGAATTTCTCCGAAAGTTTTTTGCAAAGCACGGGGACAACGACATTTTCCGTTGCAAAATGCCCTGCCTCAATAAGATTTATCTTCTTTTCAGCGGCATAAAGAAAATGGTTGTATTTTGCTTCACCCGTGAGCAAAGTATCAGCTCCCGCAGCAATAGCCTCGTCAACTCCGTCACCGCCCGAGCCGCAGACAACCGCGATTTTTTCGCAGTAATCGCTGCCTTTTGCATATCTGACGGCGTTTGCCGAAAGTCTTTCTTTGACAAGACGCATAAAGTCTTCCGTCTTCATTCTTGAAATTTTGCCGGTTCGTCCTATCGGGCAGCCGTCAAGGAACATTTCAGCGACATCAAAAATTTCCAAAGCATCGCAAAGACAGTCGTTTACTCCGCCTTTTGCCATATCGAGATTCGTATGTGCGGAAATAACGGAAATATCGGATTTTGCAAGAGTATAAACGATATCGTCGCATTTGAGACTGCGGAGAGGATGAAAGATAACGGGGTGATGCGAAACGATAAGATCACAGTTTTTGTCTTTTGCTTCCGCAACGGCTTCGGGGCTTACATCAAGAGTGACAAGAACTTTTTTTGCTTCCGCATCGGCGTTTCCCACAAGAATTCCGACATTATCGAAGCTCATTGCCGTTTCAAACGGAGAAAACCCGTCGATAAAATCATAGATATTTTTTACCGTTGTCATATACTTTCCTCCAAACTTATCATTTCATTGCGAAGTTTTTCTATTTCTTCTTCGTCGGAATGCTTTTTGCCCGACTCACGCCTGCCCGAAAGAGCCTTATCGAATTTCGAAATATATCTTCCTATATATTCACGGAGAAGTTCGTTTCTGTTAAAAAGAAGTGCTTTTGAAAAATATTCGTTTATTTCGGGATAAACAGGGACGGTATTGACCTTTTTCGCCTTTATTACCGTATATATTTTTTCTTCTTCCCTCACGAGTTCTTCTCTTATTATATCATAACCCGAAGAATAAAGCCGCTTGCGGAGTTTTTCAGCTCCGGTCATCGGGGAAAGAACGAGAATAACATTGTTGGACAAATTTGCACGGTCGAGAATTTCGGCAATAAGCTCGCCGCCCATTCCCGTTATTGAAAGACAGGCGTAATCCGCAGGAATATTTTGGGTTCCGTCCCCTAAAATCAGAGGGATCCTCTCCCCTTCTTTTCCGAGATAAAAAGCGACGTTTTCGGCAGCTTTTTTCAAAGGACCTTTCCGCAAATCGGAAGCGTAGACCTTTTCGGCGTTTTCCGTTGCGACAAGCCAAATCGGAAGCTTTGCATGATCCGTTCCCACATCCGCAACGATTTTGCACTCCTCTTCCGATATAAAATCTGCCACAAGCGACAGTCTCGGCGTGAGTTTTGGTATTTTCATATTTTACCGTCCGTTCAAAAAAGAGGCTGAATCAGCCTCTTTTTACTATTTTATTTCAGGGAGAGACGCCGCCGCGATCGACTGACCGACCCTGCGGTTTGATTCATCGGGAAGATGAAGTTTTATCTTCTTTGCGAGTTCGGGATATTCCGTTTCAAGAACCTCCGTCGCCTTTTCGAGAATTGCGTTTCCGCCTTTTCCGGAAGTAACTCTTCCGAGAATAAGAACGTGTTTTATATCGTAGAACATTGCATAATACGCAACTGTATATCCGAAATAAACACCTATCGTTTCAAAAATACCCTCTGCACGCTTGTCCCCGTCTTCATGGAGTTGCTGAACGATTTTGAGTTTTTCAGCCGGAGAAAGAGCATCATCAAGAGCAATTCCTGCTTCTGCGGCAAGTTTTATAACGCCGTCCTGCGAGAAATACTTCACGCCGCAGCCGTAGTCGCCCGACCATTCGTCGACCAGTGCGTTTTCGTTATAGTCGCACGGAACGAATG
>CAKSPP010000214.1 GCA_934481505.1 uncultured Eubacteriales bacterium | reverse complement strand
CGTTGCAACGGGGGATACTGTCGCTATTTATCGGACTGACGGCAGTGAATTCCAAAAATTCACTGTTGTAATAAAAGGCGACGCCTCGGGCGACGGAAAGATAATGATAAATGATATTATAAAACTTCGAAATCACTTGCTCGGAACGGCAACTTTGTCGGGTGCGTTTGCGACTGCTGCCGACGTATCGGGTGACGGAAAGATAATGATAAACGATATAATTTTAATAAGAAACCATTTGCTCGGAACTAAGGCAATCGTTCAGTAACGGAGGACTTTATGCTTAAAACTAATATTAAAAAATGTATATCAGCCGTTATTATAACGGTGATTTTGACGGCTCTGATATTTTCCGTAAACACCTTTGCGGCTGATGTGTCTTTTTCCGTAAGCAGTCCGACCGTTACAGAGGGAAAAAATGTCTCGGTAACGATTAAATCTTCGGTTGCCGTCGCGGGTGTTGACCTGACTGTTCAGTATGACGCTTCAAGCCTTGAATTTGTCTCTTATTCAGGCTCTTCTCCGACGGTTTCGAACGGCTCGATTTCCATTGTTGATTACCGAACTTCGGGTTCTGCCGTATATTCGGAAACGATTGTTTTCAAACCTAAAAAAGTCGGTTCTTCCTCTGTTAAAATCACAAAATGTACCGCAAGCAGTGAGCAGGGAGATCTTCTTTCGGGCTCACCCGTGTCAGGAACTGTTACGGTTAAAGCAAAACCCGTAGCCTCTTCCGACGCTACGCTGAAATCACTTTCGGTAAGTCCCGGAAAACTGTCTCCGTCGTTTTCTTCTTCGAGAACTGAATATGAAGTTTCGGTCGCGAACAGCGTTACAAGTATTGCAATTTCCGCAAAAACCAACCATTCCGCGGCGAAATATTCCGTTTCGGGAAACACAAAGCTTTCCGTCGGAAACAACACGGTAAAAGTAAGAGTTGCTGCCGAAAACGGATCCACCAAAACATATACTATCACAGTTAAAAGGGCAGAGGCTGCGGTAACTCCGACGCCCGAACCCGATACCCCCGAACCGACGCCGACTCCCGATCCGGAAGAACCTCAGAAAATTATTGTTAAAAATTCGGACGGCAAAGAATTTTCTGTTTCGGAATTCGACGATTCGTTAATTCCCGCAGGCTTTGAACGCACCGAAATTTCGATAGGAGAAGATAAAGTTCAGGCGATAACTTTGCCGCAATCCGACAACAATATTGCACTTTATCTTTCAGCAGACGGCGAAAACGGTTTTTATTATTACGATGTCTCTACCGGAACGGTTTCTCCGATAAAAACCGTGAGCGGCAAAGCTTATAACTATATCGTCCTTAATGTTGCGGCAAATATGACGCCGCCCGACGGTTATGTCAGAGAATATCTGACTGTCGGCGAAAACTCTTTCTATGCTTTTTCGCCTGCCGACAGATCGGTGTCTCCCGAAACTTATATCGTATACGCGGTAAATCCCGACGGAAAAGTTGGTTTCTATGTTTATGATATTTCGGAAGAAACTTTCCAACGCTACGGAATAATTTCGGTGAAAAAGGATGAAACTCCCGTTGTCGACGAAGAGGAAAAAACCGAATATCCCGAATATATGAAATGGGTATTCTACGGCGTTATAGCTGCCGCAGGATTATTCCTTGTTTTGTTTGTAGTTTTCCTTATTCTTTATATAAAAACGGGTAAATCCTATAAAAAGCTTCTTGCCGCAAAACGCAGAGCGGCTGCCCGCAGACGGGAAAAGATGCTTTTAATGAAAGTCGAAGAGGAAAAGGCAAAAGGCGAGCAGGAAACAATCACCGAAACATTGCCCGAAGAAATTTCCGAAGAGTCCGAGCAGGCTTATATCGAAGAACCCGAAAAGCCTATCTCCGAAGAGAAAAACGAAGAACTCAATCGGACGGGGGAAACTTCGGTTGAAGAACCTGCTTCAAACGACGATTTCGGAATAGAAGCTCCGCAAACAGAGGACGACACCGATATAAGCTTTATATTGGAGGACGACGATTTGCCGAGAAGAAAAAGCAGGTCAAACAGGGAAAATCGCAAAAACGGAAAAAACGAGTTCGACGCGGAAATGATAGACCTTCTTTTTCCGCAGGAAGACCCAGACGACGAATAAAAAATGCCCCGTATGTTTTTGACATACGGGGTTGCTTTTTGCTTAAAGGGTTTTTACATATTCTTTAAGGTACGCTTTGAAATCTTCGCCGATTTCGGGGTGAGCGACTGCTCTTTCGACCTGTGCCTGCATAACGCTTAATTTATTTCCCATGTCATAGCGTTTGCCGTCAAAATCGACCGCTATCATACCGTCGGTCTGTGCAAGCGTTTTCATCGCGTCGGTGAGCTGCAATTCGCCGTGAGAATGGGGAGTTTTGTCGAGAATATCGGATATTTTTGCCGGAAGAATAAT
>CAKSPP010000213.1 GCA_934481505.1 uncultured Eubacteriales bacterium | reverse complement strand
GTACGGAATCTGCGGTACAGAACATAAAAATTCATCTGCTCGGCGATATCAACGGCGACGGAAAGATATCTACGGCGGACGTTCTTAAGGCTAATTTCCACGCAAAGAAAGTGACACTTCTTACCGGATACGAATTCCTTTGCGCGGATGTTAACGGCGACGGAAATATAACTACGGCTGACGTTAACAAAATAAATTCTCATGTCAAAAAAGTAAAGTTTCTTTGGTAAAAAATCTGTCTTAATACCGAGACTTCCGCTCCGTGATCATACGGCGGACGTCGAGGCTTGAGAAATAAAACGGAGATATATCTCCCGCCGGACTTTAACTAAGCGAGGCTGCGGTCCGGTGAGAAAAAAATGCCCCGCAAATAAAAGAAAAGGAGCTTGGTCATGAACAAGCGAATTACATCTGTTTTGCTTTGTTTCGTTATGATCCTTGCAATATTGGCGACTGCAGTGCCGGTATTCGCGGAGGAGAACACAAACAAAGGTATCTTCACCGTCAAGGTGGACAAAACAACAGCAAATCCCGGCGACGTTATCAACGTCTCTCTTATCCTTACACCGCCGAGCGGCAAACTTACGTCTTTTCAGGGATTTTTCATTGCAGACACCGGCTTGACATATGTTGCCGATTCCGGAAAAGTACCCGAAGGGCTTAAAGCTTTTCTCGGTTTTGACAACGTTGAATGGACGGAATCTTCCAAAATGGTAAACGGCTTCGGCTCGACTGTCTATGGCGGCACCGATGATATCGTTCTCGCCGAACTTCAGTATAAGGTCAACGACGACGCTGCTGTCGGTTCCGTACTGACAATTTCCATCGAGGAAAACGAAGTATGCGACGGAACTACTGAGATTGTGGAAAGTTCAGTGGTCCCCGCGACCGTAACCGTCACTGCCGCACCGAAACCGGCAACCGGCATTTCTCTCAATAAGAGCGAATTGACTCTTACGGTCGGCGACGTCGACACAAGTCTGACAGCAACCGTAACTCCCGACGATTCTACCGACACGGTAGTCTGGTCATCTGACACCCCCTCTGTTGCAAACGTCGATTCCGCTACGGGCAAAGTAACTGCAGCAGCCCCCGGCGAAGCGATCATTACCGCAACGGCAGGAACAAAAACGGCAACCTGCACCGTTAAGGTCCAGGCGGCTCCCTGTGCTCACGAAAACAAAAACTTAATTCCCGAAAAGGCTTCAAACTGCTCCGAAAGGGGTTGGGATGAGCATCGGATCTGCAACGATTGCCATCAGCTTTTTGATATGAACGGCAATCCGATTGATGCAATTCCGTACAGAGACCTCAATGACGATCACGACTTCAACACCGAAGAATGGGGTTATAAAGAAGCCGGCGGTCACGCTCATGTCTGCAACCGCAATGCGGAGCATCATGACACCGTTGTGCCTCACACCCCCGATCATGAGGAAGCAACCTTTGATCACGGTATTACCTGTACCGAGTGCGGATATGTAATTGCTCCGCAGCTTGAAGAGTCTGTCGTTCGCGTCGAGGTTCCTTTCAAACTCACCGTTAAGAAGACCGGTGAAATGGATCCCGGCAAGGAAACCTTCAAGTTTGTCGTCGAAGAATTCGGTGCCCCCGTCGAATACGTGCTGGTTCAGGATACCGTTGAGACCAATGGCGAAAAGACCTATGAAGGCAAATTCATTTTCACGATCAGAGAATCTCTTGCGGGCAATCTTTCCGAGGGATTCGTCATCCGTCAGGTAAAGGGAAATTCGGAAGGCTGGGCTTACGACGAGACAAAGTTCTATGCGATACCGGGTTTTGCCGATACCTACACAAATATCGTGGGCTGGAGATTATTAAAGTATGACGAGAACGCAGAACTCGACTACAACAACCCGATTGACGAAATCGTCTTCACCAACAGCTATAACGCAAAGGCTCCCGTAAATCCCAATCCGGATACGAGCGACGGTCTTGATATTTTGATTTGGATCGTATCGCTGTCCGTATCCTGTGCCGCTTTGGCGGGAATTACGCTTTATTCGCGTAAAAGAAGAACAAGCGGAAGATAATATCGGACCTAAACCCGTATTATAATCAGAAAAGGGCGGGGCGGAAGCCATCCGTTTCCGCCCTTTTGCTTTTCCAAAGAGAATCATTGCATAGGTTCTTTTTGTAAAGGTAAAAATTTCTGATATTGGTTTTACGGTTATTATTCAAGGAGGGAAAAATGAAAACAAGAATTCGAAACAGATGGCTCGGCATGCTGCTGGCAGTTATCATGGCTGTCGGCATGATGCCTCTTTCCTCAATAACGGTCAGTGCGGAAAGCGGCAGTGAAAATACTGTCGGAGCCTCCCGCGCGGAAACACGGGTCGCCTCTTCGTCGGCGTATCCCGCACTGACCAATTTGGTCGAGGGAACGGAGATAACCTACGGGT
>CAKSPP010000212.1 GCA_934481505.1 uncultured Eubacteriales bacterium | reverse complement strand
GTGTTATACTCTGTCCGAAGAAAGGCGATTTTACCCCCGAAAAAGAGTTAAAACCGCTTTATTTTTATTAAAAAGGAGACCGTAATGAAAAGCATTTTTCAAAAACGGACTTTCGGGAAAAGGATTTCGTCGCCGCAGATTATCGCTCTCGGATTTCTTATGATAATCCTTGTCGGAGCGTTGCTTTTAATGCTTCCCGTATCGGCAAACGACAGCACCGTAACGCCGTTTACAAACTGCTTTTTTACCGCGACAAGTGCAACCTGCGTCACGGGACTTGTAACCTACGACACCTTTCTTCACTGGTCGCCGTTCGGGCGTACCGTTATAATTTTGCTTATTCAGACGGGCGGACTCGGGTTTATGACTCTTGCCGCACTTTTTTCTGTTATAATAAGGAAAAACCTCTCTCTCAAAGAGAAAATGACGATGACGCAGTCTTTGAGCATCGAAAGAGAAAACATTTCGAAGCTTATAAAGCGAATTGTCGTCGGAACTTTTCTCTGCGAAGCCGCAGGCGGAATTGTTTTATCCGTCAGATTCGCGTTTGACTATTCTCTTCCGACAGCACTCTGGAAGGGTTTTTTCATTTCGGTTTCCGCTTTCTGCAACGCAGGGTTTGACGTCCTCGGAGACAGGGGCGAATTTTCGTCTCTTTCCTCCTACGCCGCAGATCCGACGGTCGTTTTCACCGTTTCGGCTCTTATCTTGATAGGCGGACTCGGATTTTTCGTCTGGGCGGACATCTTGAAAAAACGCAGATTCAAAACTCTCGAACTCTATTCGAAAGTCGTTATTGTCACAACGGTCGTACTCTTTTTCTTCGCGGCTCTTTCGTTTTTCTTTCTTGAAAACGGAGCGTTCCTTTCCGGAAAAACCGCGGGCGAAAAAATTCTCGATTCGGTCTTTTTCTCTTCGACTTTGCGAACCGCGGGCTTTGCGACTTTTGATTTTTCGGCACTCAAAGCCTCAACTTTGGTTATCGCGATGGTAATGATGTTTATCGGCGGAGGTTCGGGCTCAACGGCAGGCGGAATAAAAGTCTCGACGGCGGCACTTCTTTTCTTTGCGGTGCGTTCCGCTCTTTTCGGAAGAAAAAAGGTAACAATAGGCAAAAAGACGGTTTCGTCGTCCACCGTTTTGCAGGCGGCGGGGCTTTTTATAACAATGCTCTTTATTACGCTGCTTTCGGGAATAATAATTTCCGAAGTTGACGGAGTTCCGCTCCTTTCCGCTCTTTTCGAAACGTTTTCCGCAACGGGAACGGTAGGGCTTACGGTCGGAATAACGCCGACGCTTTCGGTTTTTTCGCTCTGGCTTCTGGCAACATTGATGTTCTTCGGAAGAGTCGGAATTTTAACGGTAATATTCGCACTCTCGGTCAAAGTAAAGAAAAACGACGAATTGATCTCCTATCCCGAAACAAAATATACGGTAGGCTGATCGGAGGATAAAATATGAAATCATTTCTTGTTATAGGTCTCGGCAGGTTCGGCAGTAGCGTTGCAAACAACCTCTACGGACTCGGAAACGAAGTTTTGGCTCTCGATAAAAACCCCGCTCTCGTTCAGCAGATTTCTCCGAATGTAACCGACGCCGCGTCGGGAGACGCCTGCGACATAAATGTGCTTCGGGCAATCGACGCACAAGGTTTTGACTGTGCGGTCGTCGCGATTTCGGCGGATATGGAAGCAAGTATTCTGATAACATATCACTTAAAAAGCCTCGGAGTAAAAACGGTCGTCGCGAAAGCGGCAAACGAAACGCACGAAGATATTCTGAAAAAAATCGGGGCGGACAAAGTCGTAATTCCCGAAAAACAGACGGGACTCAAAGTCGCACAGGAACTTTCTTCCTACGATATTCTCGATTTTCTCGAACTTTCGGGCGACATTTCGATAATCGAAATCCCTCTCCCGAAAAAATGGGCGGGCAAAAGCCTTCGCGAGCTTGACATAAGAAAGAATTTCGGCGTAAACACCGTTGCGGTAAGACCTGCGGACGGCGATTTTATAGTAAACGTCGACCCCGACAGACCGTTTGAAGAAGCGGATACCATCGTTGTTATCGGCGAGAATTCGAAACTTGACAGGATCAAAAAATGAAATATCCGGTTTATCTGACTTCCCGCACGAACCAGACCGTAAAAGAGTTTTCGAGAATGGCTCAAAGCCCCGACAGCGGTTTTTTTCTCGTTGAGGGAAAACATTTTGTCGCCGACCTCGACCCCTCTCTTATAAAAGCGGTCTTGATCTGCGGCGAAGAAAAAAACATAAAAGAAAAAGAAGAATTTCTGCGGCTCGGAGTTCCCGTTTACATCATAACCGAACCCATCGCCGAAAAAATTTCTTCGACGAAGAACGCCCAGGAAATTATGGCGTTCACCTCGAAAAAAGACAAACCCCGTCCCGACAGACTCATTTTGCTCGATAAAATTCAGGACCCCGGAA
>CAKSPP010000211.1 GCA_934481505.1 uncultured Eubacteriales bacterium | reverse complement strand
TGCAACAGCAGCTCTTCCGAAACGGAGAAGTTTTTCTTTTACATCATCGGGGATATTTGTAACATCGTTTATATCCTGAACTTCATGTCCGTAGATTCCGAATGCGGGAAGACCTTTCTGAGCGTGAGTTGCAAGAACAGACGCAAGGTAAACGGCACCCGGTCTTTCGGTTCCGTTAAAGCCCCAAACAGCTTTTATGGTATGGGGATCCATATCCATAGTTTCGGAGCCGTAGCACCAGCAAGGAGTTACGGTAAGGGTTATATCAACGCCTTCTCTGCGGAATTTGTCCGCACATGCGGCAGATTCGGGAACTCTTCCGATAGTGCTGTCCGCGATAATAACTTTTACGGGCTCACCGTTTGTATAGGTAAGATTTTCCTCAAAAAGTTTCTTTGCCGCAAGAGCCATTCCCATGGTCTGGTCTTCAAGGCTTTCGCGAAGCTTCATCGGGCCGCGGCGTCCGTCGATTGTCGGTCTTATTCCGATTACCGGCATATGACCGCAGTATCTTGATCTTTTTTCTGACATTGTCTGTCCTCCTTATTTATTATTTTTCTTTTTTATGTATCGGCTGTATAAGTCTTTTCTTCTTTCTTTCGTTATAAGAAGAGACTGTTCGAGCCGCCATTTTTTTATATTTGCTTCATGACCGCTGAGTAAAACATCGGGAACTTTAAGTCCGTCGAATTCGGCGGGTCTTGTATATTGGGGATATTCCAGAAGTCCGCTTGCAATGCTTTCGTCTTCGTAACATTCGCTTGCGGAAAGAACTCCGTCGACCATTCGCGAAATGCAGTCGACAAACACCATCGCTCCGAGTTCGCCTCCCGACAGGACATAATCGCCTATCGAGATTTCCTCGTCGACAACCGTATCGAGAGCTCTTTGGTCGATTCCCTCGTAATGACCGCACAGAAGCGTGATATTCTCTTTTTTTAGAAATTTCTTCGCTCTGCTCTGAGTAAGCTTTTTGCCTTTCGGAGAAAGATATATGCAATATGTATCGGGAACTTCCGTTTTGATTTTCTCAAAACATTCAATAACAGGCTTTGCCTGCATTACCATTCCCATACCTCCGCCGTAAGGATAGTCGTCGATATGGCGGTGCTTATTATCCGAAAAATCACGGATATCGTGACATTTAACGGTAACAAGCCCTGCCTTGCGTGCTCTGCCGATAATGCTCGACATCAAAAACGCGTCGACTTCCGCCGGGAAAAGGGTCATTATATCAAATCTCATAAGTCGAAAAGTCCTTCAAGCGGTCTTATCTTCATTGTTTTGCTTTTAATATCGGTAGAAACAATACAGTCTTTTATTGCCGGGATATAACGTCTGACGGGTTTTCCGTCTTCGGTCTTTTCGGTAAGTTCGTAGACGTCGTTTGCTCCCGGCTGTAAAACATCGGTAATTTCGCCGTAAATTTTTCCGCTGTCGGCGTCGAACACCGAAATCCCGATAAGGTCGGATATAAAATATTCGCCCTCGTCAAGAGAAAATATGTCTCTCGGCACGGAAATTATACGATTGCGGAATTTTTCGGCAGCTTCGGGGGTATCGACGCCGTGAAGCTTGAAAAGAATATTATCGCCGTGGAGTCTTGCGGCGTCGACCGCATAGGGCTTTCCGTCGATAAAAAGCTCTTTGACTTCAAGCAGACTTTCGATGTCGGATGTCCACAAGACAGCCTTTATGTCGCCTTTTATTCCGTGAGTATTGACGATTTTTCCTGTTTCTATCAAATCCATAAGCATCCAATGAATATAAAAACCGAGCGTCAGCCGGAAAAACCGGACAACGCTCCGCTATTATAAAATATCTATGTTTATCTTTTTGCCTTCCCTGTAAGCGGCAGCCTTGACGATACAGCGTAAAGCCTTTGCAACTTTACCCTGTTTGCCGATAACAAAACCTTTGTCATCTTCCGCAACAGTTACGTTGTAAACCGTTATATCGTCACGCATTTCGCCCTCTTCAACCTTAACGGCGTCAGGGTTTTTAACCATGTGTTTAACGATGTAAAGAATGAGATCTTCCATATTTTTTGCCTTTCGTGCGTAAAGCTCCATATTCAGCTTGGAAAGGCAAACCTTTCCAAGCCGTCGGAAACTTTACTGATTAGAGAATTCCGCTGTCTTTGAAAAGTCTTTTAACGACATCGGTGGGCTGAGCTCCGTTTTTGAGCCAGGTTTTTGCCTTGTCGCTGTCGATAGAAACAGACGCCGGCTCAGTGAGAGGATTGTAAGTGCCGATTTCCTCGATAAATCTTCCGTCTCTGGGATAACGGGAATCTGCGACTACAACACGGTAGAAAGGAGCCTTTTTGGAACCCATTCTGCGTAATCTGATTTTTACTGCCATTTTGTTCACCTCTTAAATTTTCTTTTATATAAAACGGACTTCTGCCGTCTCATAGCAATTATTTTTTCTTTTTCTTCTTGGATTTCTTTTTCGTAAATCCGCCGAAACCGG
>CAKSPP010000210.1 GCA_934481505.1 uncultured Eubacteriales bacterium | reverse complement strand
CCTTTACGACTTTATGACGGGAATAAAATACTTAAATTTCGTCGCCGATGTTTACGGCGTTTCGAAAGCCGACCGTGAAGAAAAAATCGCGAAATATGCCGACATGCTCGAACTGACAGACGACCTCGCTCAGCATATAAGCGACTATTCCCACGGAATGAAACAGAAACTCGCTATAATTTCTGCGTTCATTCATTCCCCGAAACTCATTATAATGGACGAACCGTTCGTCGGACTTGACCCGAAAGCGACATTTACATTGAAAGAAACGATGAAAGAACTCTGCAAAGAGGGCTGTGCATTTTTCTTTTCGACCCATGTTCTCGAAGTTGCGGAAAAACTCTGCAACAAAGTCGCGATAATCAAGAACGGAAAGCTCGTTGTCTGCGGAGAAACCGACGAAATAGTCAAAGACGCGTCTCTCGAAAGCGTCTTCCTTAAAGCGGAGGGCGAAGATGCTTAAAAACTTAATTTGGATACAGCTGCAAGGTCTCTTTTCGCAGATGTTCAAAAAGACCAAAAGAGGAAAAACAACAAACACGACAAGCACCGGAAAGGTAGTCGGATACATACTCCTGTTGCTTTTTGTCTTCCTCTATGTCGGAATTCTTCTCGGATTTTTATTCGGGACGATTTCCTCGGTAACGACCGACCCCTCGGTTTCGTGGGCGGCTCCGGCACTTGCAAGTCTTGTCTGCTTTATTTTGTGTTTTGTCGGCACGGTCTTTTCGACCCAGTCGATGATTTACAATTCAAAAGACAACGAACTTTTGATTTCGATGCCGATACCGCCGAAAACCATACTGCTTAGCAGAATTTTCACGCTGGCGGTTCTGAATTATTTCTTTGCGTTGCTGATTTTCCTGCCGCTGCTTCTCGCGTGGGCGATAACAAGAGGCGTCGGCTTCTCACTCATTTCAATCATATTCCTTTTTGTGCTTGTCCCGATGCTTTCGATGACTTTAACCCTGTTTATCGGCTGGATAATCGCACTTATAACATCTAAACTCAAAAATAAGAATATAGTAACGGTAATTCTTTCGGTCATTGCAATGGGGCTTTATCTTGTCCTTTGTTTCAATCTCGGAGATCTCACCGAAACGGTCGCCGAAAACCCGACGATAATAACTGAATTCATTTCGTCAAAACTCGGACTTTTCATGATATTCGGCAAAACGGTTTCTTCTTTTGATATCGTTGCGTTCCTTATCACCCTTGCGGTATGCGTTCTTCCGTTTGCGGCTGCCTGTGCGTTGCTTTCGCGTTCTTTTTACAAGATTGCGACAGCAAAACGCACCGCGAAAAAAGCCGTTTATGTAAAGAAAGAAATGAAAACGGCGTCGGTCGGAGTCGCCCTTTTCAAAAAAGAAGTCGCAAGACTTTTTTCTTCGGCGGCTTATGTAATGAACGGCTTTATGGGCGGCATTTTCGCAATCATCTGTGCGGTAATGGTCGCAATAAACGCGGAGTCTCTCCGTTCTGCCGTTTCCGAAATAGTTTCGGAGATTTTCGGAGGAAACACCGGAGCGTTCCTTTCTCTTGCGGTTATCGCCCTGACTGTTCTCATAAACTCGATGAACGTGCCGTCGGCGTCGTCAATTTCTCTTGAAGGGAAAACTCTCTGGATATTAAAATCGATGCCGCTCAAAGCAAGGGAAGTTCTTACCGCAAAATTATTTGCGGCAGCGACAACGACCGCTGTTCCGTCGGCGATTTTCGTCACCGTCTGCGTTATCTTCTTGCAGATTTCACCGCTGTTTGCCCTGATTTCATACATTGCGGCTCTCGCAGCTTCAATTTTCAATTCGGGCTTCGGACTTATTATCAACATGCTGATGCCGAGATTTGACTGGGTGAGCGAAACGGTCTGCATAAAACAGAGCGGAAGCGTCGGCGTTTCGATGATAGTCACGATGTTCCTTTCGCTTATTGCCTGCGGAATTTCGATATTCGCGGCGTTCCTTGTCGGAGCTGCTGCGGCGGCGGCAATTCTCACGCTGTTAACGGTTATCGCGGCGGCGGTCGTATATATAATCGTCGCGACATGCTTCAATGAAAGATTCAAAAATTTAGGATAAGAAAACGGGGTCGAAAGACCCCGTTTTCTTATCCTATAAACAAAAATAAAGTTTTTATAATAAAGCAGACCGAAAGTCCGACAACCGTCGGCAAAACGGCGGCAAGCAAGGTATATTTAAGAGAACCCGTTTCCTTTTTTACGGTTAAAAGCGTTGTTGAGCAGGGCCAATGGAAAAGCGAAAAAGCGACAGTACAGAGAGCGGTCGAAAGCGTCCAGCCGTTTGCCGTAAGCAGCGTTTTTAAGGCGACAAGGTCGCTTATTTCGGAAAGGCTGCCTGCCGAAAGATATGCGGCAACGATTATCGGCAGGACTATTTCGTTTGCGGGAAAGCCTAAAATAAACGCCGTAAGAATTACTCCGTCAAGCCCGAAAAACCTTGCGAACGGGTCAAGAAAGCCCGTTATATGCGAA
>CAKSPP010000209.1 GCA_934481505.1 uncultured Eubacteriales bacterium | reverse complement strand
ATCTTCTTTATCAATCTTGCTCCAATCAACAACTTTGTGAAGCTCGGTTTTGAAAATGAGGTCGAGCCAAATGCGGGCGCTGCGCCCGTTTCCTTCTCTGAAAGGGTGGGCAATATTCATTTCCACATACTTCTCGACGATTTCATCAAAAGTGGACTGCGCCATTTTATCAATGTTGGCAAGTGCCGCCTGCAAGTACATCAGCGGTGCAAAACGAAAGTTGCCTTTTGAAATGTTTACGGTTCTGAGTTCTCCGGCAAAATCGTAAATTTCATCGAAAAGATACTTATGAATCGTTTTGAGAGCGGAGAATTTTCCCGCTTCCAATTTATCAAGCAACCCGTTTTCAAAAAGTTCAAGTGCCTTTTTCTTGCTGATGCGCTCTTCCGCACGAGCAAGGTCGGCAGAACTTGTCAGCCCCAATTTATTTTCAAGTGCCATATTGCACCTCCGAATTTTGATTACTTATCTGCCGCAATTTGCCGATCTTGAAATTCGACAATTTTCCGCTGTTGATTCGGTCGGGAACCGTATCACGGCGATGTTCGAATATTCAATAATCTCTTTCATTGAAATAGACGTTCAATCTTGTTATTCACAGTGAAATCCTCCGATTTTACGAAAATACAATATTACAGTATATATTATATCACATTTTTCCGAATATTTCAAGGTTTAACGGGGATTTGTTCGAGACCTCTGCGGAGTTGCTGTTGATAAATTTCGTACCGTGCAAAGCGGTATTGGTGAATTATTTATTAAAAAAGTCTGTCAATAAGCGAGGTGTGTTGCTCTTCTTCGATAGTCCTCCCGAAAAATCCTTATAAACGGTGGGGAAAATAGTGAAGAGTGAAAAGTGAATAGTGAATAGTGAAGAGTGAATAGTGAAGAGTGAATAGTGAAAAAATAAAAAAAATCCCCATTCTTGCGAATGAGGATTTTTCTGGCGGATAGGGTGGGATTCGAACCCACGAGCCGCTTGCGCGACTACCTGATTTCGAGTCAGGGCCGTTATGACCACTTCGATACCTATCCGTATATTTATAACGAAACTATTATAGAGCAAAAACTGTGGTTTGTCAAGAAGAAAAAAACGAAATTTTTCCAAACCGCGAATTTATCTTAAAAAAATCAAATTATTTTTCAAAATATGAATATCGGGCGTCTTTTTTCAAATAATATTTCTGCTTTCGCAAAAGCGGAGCAAAAGGAGAAAAAATTATGCCCGATCTTTCCTGTGAAGCCAGAAACTGTGCTCATAACAAAGACAGTCGCTGTTCGATAGACTGTATCACGGTCGGCGGTCGCTGTGCCGAAAAGGCAAACGCAACCTGCTGTGAAAATTTTACCGAACAGACGACTCCGCAAACCCTTACAGACGCCGGCCGTCTTCATCTCGCGATAGACTGTCAGGCGAAAAACTGTCGCTATAACAGCGATTGCAGCTGTTTTGCCGACGCCGTCAACATCTGTGGCTGCAATGCCTGCGACTGCAAAGAAACCGAATGTTCGACATTCACGGTAAAACACTGAAAAAAGGAGAGGTTATTCCTCTCCTTTTTTATTTATAACATAAATTTTTACGGTTTTATTGTGTTTTTTGCAATGGTTGATAACAAATTCCGTGCCTTTCGATTTTCCGTCCCAGAAAGCGACTACTGCGTCGGCTTTTTCTATTATTTCTACATTTCTCTTTATCGGGGCGGCTCTGCCGTATTTTTTATAGTCCGGAAGTATTTCGGTAATCTTAATTCCCTGTTTGGTTGCGTAATTTTTCGCACAGGTGTCAACTCCCCTTGCTCCTCCCGACAGAATTTCCGTCGTTTTTTCGGGAAGATATTCCCCGATATCTTCTATAAAAAGACTCCTTGAACCGATAACTGCCGTTTTCATTGATATTTTCCTCTCTCGTTGAATACATAATGAACATAAAATATATTCATTACTCACATTATACCACAAATAAAGTATAAAATAAAGAGACATATTGGGAGGTATGGGAAAAATGGCAATAAAAAGCTTATCAATAAGGATTGAGGAGGAAATGCTCGACAAACTTCATGTCGTCGCCGACTATGAGGGACGGAGTGCAAACAGTCAGATCCTCATTCTTATAAGGGATTCAATAGAGCAATATGAAGAAAAGCACGGAAAAATAAAATTAGGGTAAGCCAAAGCACCGGGTATGTGAAAACATTATTCGGTGTTTTTGCTTTTATATGGCGTAACCGCGAAACCTTTGCCGTTTTTTCACAATAAAATTATTGACAATCATATTTTTTCAATGTATAATATCGTATATTATTATGTATAAAGGAGCAGGAAAATGATTTGCACCAAGACCGCGAACGGCTATGCCGTAACCGCAAAAAAATATTCTCTCGAAGTTTCGGAAAGAAAAATAGCCGTTATCTTAAAAAAGGTTCCGGTTGCAACTCTTTGTCCGATTTCCGCCGTTGACACCCTTTGCGGCGAAGAAGTCGTCGGAGACATCGACGA
>CAKSPP010000208.1 GCA_934481505.1 uncultured Eubacteriales bacterium | reverse complement strand
TCAAAAAGCCGACCATTGAATTCTCCTATAAAAACGACGAACTCGGCGATCCGCTGATAAATTCCTATCACGCTCTCGCTCTCGGCCTTGCAACCGAAGAGGAAATCGAAGAAATAAAGAGACTTGCTTTCAAAGTCAACGACGTAATGAAAGACTTCTTCAAAAAACTCAATGTCGACCTTATAGATTTCAAGCTTGAATTCGGAAGACTTTCCGACGGCAAAATCGTCCTTGCCGACGAAATTTCCCCCGACACCTGCCGTTTCTGGGACAGCACCACCCACGAAAAACTCGATAAAGACCGTTTCCGCAGAGATCTCGGAAATGTCGAAGACGCTTACGCCGAGATGATGAAGAGAATTCTCGGTTAAGGAGACTGAAATGGGAGGATTTTTCGGAGCGGTAAGAAAAAGCGACGCTATCGCCGATGTCTTTTTCGGAACCGACTACCATTCGCATCTCGGAACTCGGAGCGGCGGCATGGCGGCTTACGACCCTGCCGCAGGTCTTCAAAGAAGTATCCACAATATAGAAAACTCGCCTTTCAGAACAAAATTCGAGGGCATTTTCGGTGAAATGAAAGGCTGTGCGGCAATCGGCTGTATCAACGATACCGACCCCCAGCCGCTGCTTATCCGTTCGAATTTCGGAACCTACGCTATCTGCGTTATCGGAATAATCAACAATTCCGAATCTCTTATAAAACAATATCTTTCTTTTTCGGGCGGACATTTCAGTGCTATGACCGGCGGCAAAATAAACGCAACCGAGCTTGTCGCCGCCCTTATAAATCAGAAATCAAACTTTACCGACGGAATAAAATTCGCTCAGGACGCCGTCGACGGAACGGTTTCAATTCTCATTCTCACCGAATACGGCAGCTTGATTGCCGCAAGGGATAAGGTCGGAAGACTTCCCGTAGCAATAGGCAAGAGCGACGAGGGCTTCTGCGTTTCCTTTGAATCGTTTGCCTATAAGAAACTCGGTTATTCCGATTTCAGGGAACTCGGTCCCGGTGAAATTGCCGAAATCACAGCCGACAGCGTGACAGTTTTGAAAAAGCCCGGCAAGAAAATGCGTATCTGTGCGTTTTTGTGGACTTATTACGGCTATCCGACCTCGTCATATGAGGGCGTGAATGTCGAAACAATGAGATATAAAAACGGCGAAACGATGGCTGAAAACGATAAAAAGAACGGGACTCTTCCCGAGCTTGATTATGTCGGAGGAGTGCCCGACTCGGGAACTCCGCACGCGATAGGCTACGCAAACAAAAGCGGAATCCCGTTTGCCCGTCCGTTTATAAAATATACGCCGACCTGGCCCCGCAGCTTTATGCCCGCAAACCAGACCGACAGAAATAAAGTCGCGAAAATGAAGCAGATTCCCGTCCACGAACTCATTCAGGATAAAAACCTGCTGTTTGTCGACGACTCAATAGTCAGAGGCACCCAGCTTCGCGAAACAGTCGAATTTCTCTATGAAAACGGAGCGTCTTCGGTTCATATGCGTTCGGCTTGTCCGCCGATAATGTACGGCTGTAAATATCTCAACTTTTCGAGAGCAACAAGCGATATGGAGCTTATAACCAGTTCGACGGTCGTCGAGCTTGAAGGCGAAGAGGGGCTTAAACACCTTGACGAATACAGCGACCCGTCGACCGAAAGAGGCAAAAATATGCGTAAAGCTATCTGCGACAAACTTCATTTCGCGTCGCTTGAATTTCAGACAATAGAGGGGCTTTCCTCTTCAATAGGCATTGAACCCTGCAAACTCTGCACTTATTGCTGGAACGGCAGGGAATAGAAAGGATTTTCAGATGAACGAAATATCAAGATCCGAAAGCTACGCTGCCGCAGGCGTCGATATTACCGCCGGCTATAAGGCAGTCGAGCTTATGAAAACTCATATTGCAAGAACAATGACCAAAGGCGTTTCGGGCGATATCGGCGGCTTCGGCGGCCTTTTCGAACTCGACCTTACCGGAATAACCCGCCCCGTCCTCGTTTCGGGAACGGACGGCGTCGGAACAAAACTCAAACTTGCTTTTCTTATGGATAAACACGACACCGTCGGTATCGACTGCGTTGCAATGTGCGTAAACGACATAATCTGCTGCGGTGCAAAACCGCTTTTCTTCCTTGACTATATCGCTTGCGGCAAAAATGTCCCCGAAAAAATCGCGGATATCGTCAAGGGCGTTGCCGAAGGCTGCGTTCAGTCGGGTGTTGCCCTTATCGGCGGCGAAACCGCTGAAATGCCGGGCTTTTACCCCGTCGACGAATACGACCTTGCTGGCTATTCTACAGGCGTTGTCGATAAAGAAAAAATAATCGACAACAAAAAAATGAAACCGGGCGACATTATCATAGCTCTTCCGTCAAGCGGCGTTCATTCAAACGGTTTTTCTCTTGTAAGAAAGGTTTTCGATGTTGAAAACGCCGATATCAAATCTCCTGTTGAAGCTCTCGGCGGAAAAAGTCTCGGCGAAACACTTCTTTGTCCGACGAAAATTTATGTAAAACCC
>CAKSPP010000207.1 GCA_934481505.1 uncultured Eubacteriales bacterium | reverse complement strand
GTCGTAAATGTCTTGAATTTGCTTGTCGATAAAGATATTCTTGCCGTTCTTACCTATAAAAATGACGAGAAAATCGAATATTCGTCAGGCAATAGGCTTACCGACTTGCCGTCCGTTGTTTTGCTTAACGGAAGCTCGGCCTCAGCTGCGGAACTGTTTTCGTCTGCCCTCCGCGACCTTAACGCGTCCCCCCTTGTCGGAACGAAAAGTTACGGAAAAGGCGTCGGACAGGAATATGTCGGAATGACCGACGGTTCGGGAATAAAAATAACGACTTTCACCTATACGACAAAATCGAGGGTGAATTACGACGGCGTCGGACTTATGCCCGACTATGCGGTTGACACCGATGTGAATATCTATTCCGCCGACGAAACGAACGACGCACAGCTTCAAAAGGCAATCGAAGTATTAAAAACTTTACAATAAATATTTTTCAGATAGGAGACTTTCAAATGAGCAACGTAATACTGACCCAAGAGGGACTTAAAAAGCTCGAAGACGAACTTAAAGACCTTAAATCAAGAAGAAACGAGATAGCGGAAAAAATAAGAATAGCCAAAGATTTCGGCGACCTTTCCGAAAACGCCGAATACAGTGCCGCAAGAGAAGAACAGGCGAAAATGGAGGGCAGAATCGTTGAAATCGAAGCCCAGATAGAAAACGCCAAAGTTATAAACACAAGCGAACTTTCAAAAGATACCGTTTCAATAGGTTCCGTTGTCGAAATTACCGTCACCGGCGGCACTCTGCCGAAAGAAGACCTTGACGAGATAAAAGACGAAATCAAGGGCGAATATACAATGGTCGGCGGCACCGAAGCAAACCTTCTTGAAAAGAAACTTTCGGATCAGAGCCTTCTCGGAAAAGCCCTTATCGGTCAGAAACTCGGAAACGACGTCGTAATTACCACCCCTGCCGGAAACTATACCGTTAAAATAAAGAAAATCAAGTTGCCCGAATAAGGAGATATAACATGGAAGAAAAAATCAATACTCCCGAACTCACGGAAGAAGAGCAGGCGGAGGCTCTTTCCGAACAGGTAAGAATCAGACGCGAAAAGCTTGAAAATCTGAGAGCCGCAGGAAAAGACCCCTTCAAAATCACGACTTACGACGTTTCCGCTTATTCCGAAGACATAAAAGCAAACTTCGAAACCCTTGAAAACGAAGACGTTTCCATCGCCGGAAGAATTATAACCTGGCGTGATATGGGAAAAGCCAACTTTATCGATATTCTTGACGGTAAAGGCAAAATTCAGGTCTATGTCAGAATAAACGATGTCGGAGAAGATTCCTTTGCCGATTTCAAAACATGGGATATCGGCGATATCGTCGGAATCACGGGCTTTGTTTTCAAAACACGCAGAGGCGAAATTTCCGTTCACGCAAAATCGATAAAACTGCTTTCGAAATCGCTTCTTCCGCTGCCCGAAAAATGGCACGGACTCACAAATCAGGATCTCCGCTACCGTCAGAGATATGTTGACCTTATCGTCAACCCCGAAGTTAAGGATACATTTGTAAAGCGTTCGAGAATAATTTCCGAAATGCGTAATTTCCTTAACGAAAAGGGCTTTTTGGAAGTTGAAACCCCTATCCTTCATAACGAAGCGGGCGGAGCAAACGCAAGACCGTTTATAACTCACCATAACACCCTTGATATCGACCTCTATCTCCGTATAGCTCTCGAACTTCACTTAAAACGCCTTATCGTCGGCGGTATCGACAGAGTTTACGAAATCGGCAGAGTTTTCAGAAACGAGGGAATGGACCCGAAACATAACCCCGAATTCACCCTCATGGAACTCTATCAGTCGTATACCGACTATAACGGCATGATGGATATTACCGAGGAAATGATAAGATATATCGCCCAAAAGGTTCTTGGAACGACCGAAATTCAGTACGGCGATGCCACTATCGACCTCGGAAAACCGTTCGAACGCCTTTCTATGGTTGACGCGGTTAAAAAGTATGCGGGCGTCGACTTTAACGAAATAAAGACCGACGACGAAGCCAAAGCCGTCGCAAAAGAACATCATGTCGAATATGAAGACAGACATAAGAAGGGCGATATCTTAAATCTCTTCTTTGACGAATTTGTCGAAGATAAGCTTATTCAGCCGACCTTCATAATGAACCACCCTGTCGAAATCTCTCCGCTTGCAAAGAGAATGCCCGAAAACCCGGCTTATACCGAGCGTTTCGAACTGTTTGTCGTCGGAAGAGAGCACGCGAACGCATTTTCCGAACTTAACGACCCGATCGACCAGAGAGCCCGTTTCGAAGCACAGGCTTTGCTTAAAGCCCAGGGAGACGACGAAGCCCAGGGCGTTGACGAAGACTTCTTAAACGCTCTTTCCTACGGTATGCCCCCGACCGGAGGTCTCGGAATAGGTATCGACAGACTCGTTATGCTCCTTACAAATACCGAGTCGATAAGAGATGTTTTGTTGTTCCCGACAATGAAGCCTATTGACAAGTAAAAGTCGAAAAAACCCAGTGTTTATGCGGGTTTCGGGACTTTCTAAAC
>CAKSPP010000206.1 GCA_934481505.1 uncultured Eubacteriales bacterium | reverse complement strand
CCCATGGACGGGCAGCCGAACGCAATAGCGTCAACGGTGTCGACCATCGAAGCGTCAAATTCGCCAGCGGTAAGCATAACCGCTTCCGAACCTTTTTCCTTTACGCCTGCCGAAACAGCCTCCGCCATAGCTTCGGTATTTCCCGTTCCGCTCCAATATACAACTGCAACTTTACTCATAATTTATTCCTTCTTTCAATTTTATTTTTGAAGACTCACAACGAGCCGGTCAAACGATTTATGTTTTGAATATGCATTTTTATACGCACCGGTGCACTTCTTATAGAGTGCGAATTTCTTTTTGGCTTCTTCTTCGTTTCCGTATACTTTCCACGTTCCGACGCTTTTTGCGTTTTTTGCCCCATAGCGGACAAAGCCGTCAACATCTTCGGCGGGATATCCGAGGAAAAGACCTATTTCATGGGGAAAAGACTTGTCCGTTTTCAGTCTTTTGATAAGCTCGACGATACATCTGTCGGCGTTTTCCGACGGATAGCTCCGTTCCTTTAACATTCCGCAGGCAATCGAATTTGAAAGATCTGTTTTGAGCCTGTCCGGGCGGTACATATAGACAAGTGCACTTTTTTCGCCGACGCGTAGCGGCAGCAGCCTTACCCCTTTCGGGACAAGCCTTGCATTGTAATTTTTCAGGTCTTCGGTAAATTCCCTGCGGCTGCTTATCGGGCAGGTGAACAAATTTCCTGTTTTAAGCCCCGCCATTGTCGGAGAGCACTGGCTTATTACAAATTCTTCGGACATCTTTATCCCTCCTTTTAGGTTAGCATACGCTAACCATATGATATAAAATTACCCGAAAACAACATCGAGAACCATCATAACGGTAAATCCGAAAGCCGCCGCAACTGTTCCGATATTGCTGTGTTTTCCCGCCTGCGATTCGGGAATGAGTTCTTCAATGACGACATACATCATAGCCCCTGCGGCAAACGCGAGAAGAAACGGAAGAACGGAAGAAAGTTCCCGTGTGAAAAGCATAGTAAGAATTGCGGCGACAGGCTCGACAGCCCCCGAAAGAACTCCTGCGGCAAAAGCCTTTTTACGGCTCATTCCCTCCCCTATAAGAGGCATTGAAACGACCGCTCCCTCCGGGAAATTCTGCAAGGCTATTCCCATTGAAAGGACAAGAGCCGAGGCGGCAGTTATCCCCGACTCGGAAGAAAGCGAACCTGCAAGGGCAATACCGACAGCCATTCCTTCGGGGATATTATGGAGAGTAACCGCAAAAAGAAGCATTGTCTTTTTCGGCAGTTTCACGGGAAGCCCCTCCGGGTTTTCGCTTTCAAGATGCAAATGCGGAATTATCATATCAAGAAGAAGTAAAAATCCGATTCCGCAAAGAAAGCCGAGAGCCGCGGGAATACAGCTGTCGGCGGCTTCTATTGACGGGATAAGAAGCGACCAGACGGACGCCGATATCATGACGCCTGCGGCAAATCCGAGAAAAATCTTTTCGACACGGGAAGAAATTCCTTTTCTGAAAAGCAACGCGACCGCGGCACCGAGAGACGTTCCGATAAACGGAATAAGAAGAATGAGAGATGTTTCCATATAACCTCCCATCAAGTTAGTTATTGCTAACTAATGTCTTAAAGTTTCAGTTAGCATATGCTAACCTTGATATTATAATAGCATATTCCTTACGATTTGTCAACGGTATTTTTTTCTTTTCACAAATGTGTCAAATTCAGACATTTCCCCATAAAAGCCAGACCGCGGCATAACCCGAAAATACCGCCGCCGCAGTTATGGGAAGCCCTATCCGCAGAAAGTCTTTTGTTTTGACGGAATAACCGTTTTTCCTTAAAATTCCTATTCCCGCGATATTGGCGGACGCTCCTATCGGAGTTAAGTTTCCGCCGAGAGTTGCCCCGATAAGAAGTCCGAAATAAAGGACGTAAGGCACAGTACTTCCCTGCCCGCTTATCATTTCAGAAAGGCTTTTAACGACGGGAAGCATTGTCGCGACATACGGGATATTGTCGATAAACGCGGAAAAAAGCACCGAAATAAAGACCGTAAGCGTATAAACAAAGAACAGATTATTTCCCGAAAGAGAAACAAAAAGAGAGGCGACGGCGTCTATTACACCGACAGCCTTTATTCCGCCGATAACGATAAACAAGCCGAAAAGCAGGATAACGGTGTCGAAATCGAACTCTTTTATTACAGTAGAAAGAGCCTCCGTATTCCTGTTTTTTACACAGTCGCGGACTATTCCGACAACACTTAAAAGAACACAGATAATTCCGCCGCGTAATTCATAGATAATTCCGAGAAAATCGGAATCGGGCTTTTTTATAAAGGATGAAGCTATCAGAAGCAGAACGCACAATATCATTAAAAAAGTCGGGAAGCCGTCTTCAACCGTCGTGTTTCCGACCGACGAAACCGCCTGTTTATCTTTTCTGAAAAGAAAAAGCAGAACGAAAACCGAAACAAGAGATCCGAGTTCAACGCAGAAAAAGATGCCGGGGCGACCGTTCATAAAAAAGAAATCGAGAAAATTCATATCGGCAAAGCCGCCGAGCAATATGCT
>CAKSPP010000205.1 GCA_934481505.1 uncultured Eubacteriales bacterium | reverse complement strand
AATTCATCCACATCGGAAGCATGATAATCATATTCATCATTCTCTGTGTTGCGACTTTCATATTCGACATTATAAGAGCGAACGGATATGCAAGCACAAGACAGATAACGGTTGAAATAAGTGCTATTTTGAGAGAATCGAGAATTACCGGACCGTATTTCGGAATAACCTGAAGATTTTCAAGGGTAAAGGCTCCCGATTCGTTGGTAAAAGCATAATAAATTATAATTATCATCGGGACGACCACAAAAAGAGCCATCCAGACGATATACGGAATAAGAGGTTTTCTCGAAAGCATTTTTATACCTCCGGAGAAAGAATCTCGGCTTCCGAAAAGTCGAAATTAAGACCGACAATAGTTCCCGCCTGCTCGTCTATCTGACGATTGACTTTGAAACGGCGGTTTTCCGTCTCGACAAGAAGTTCGTAGTGATCCGCTTTCCAGATAACGCTGTCGATATATCCGTTCATATCTCCTTCGTCTGCTGCAACGATGTCTATAGCTTCGGGGCGTATTTTTATGGAAATATTATCTTCTTCTTTTAACTTTTTGGCGGTGTTTATTCCGAATTTTACGCCGTCGATAAGCACGGTATAAAGGCAATCGTCGTCTTCGGAAAGGACTTCCGCTGAAACGGTATTTATATCAGCCCCGTACATTTTCTTCATGATATGAATATTTTCGGGAATGACGCTTATGCCTATCGTTTCGCCGACAGGAGCTGCCGCTGTTGAATGAATAAGCCAGATATTTCCGTTATGGTTAAGGGTAGTTTCATAATGAACGCCCTTGAAAAGACAGCTTTCGACTTTACCCGAAATCATTCCGGCGTCCGCTGTTGTGAATTCAACGTCTTCGGGACGGATAACAACGTCGACTTCCCCGCTCTCGTCGGGTCTCGGGTCGACACAGACGAATTCATGACCGTCAAATGTTACTTTCAGATCTTCGTCCATATGTCCGTCAAAGATATTGCTTTCGCCGACAAAATCGGCAACAAACGCATTTTTAGGTTCGTTATAGATATCGATAGGCGAACCTATCTGCTGTATAACGCCCTTGTTCATAACGACGACGGTATCGGACATCGTAAGAGCCTCTTCCTGGTCGTGCGTTACATAAACAAAGGTAATACCCGTCTTCTGCTGCATGTTTTTCAGTTCAAGCTGCATATCCTTGCGGAGTTTTAAGTCAAGAGCCCCCAAAGGTTCGTCAAGAAGCAGCACATTCGGGCGGTTGACAAGAGCACGGGCAATAGCGACCCTCTGCTGCTGACCGCCGGAAAGAGATGTGATGTTTCTCTTTTCAAAACCTGCAAGGTCGACAAGCTTTAACATCTCTTTTACTTTCTTGTCAATTTCTTCCTTCTTTTCTTTTTTGATGCGAAGTCCGAAAGCGACATTGTCGTAAACATTCAGATGCGGAAAAAGTGCGTATTTTTGGAATACGGTGTTGATATTCCGTTTGTATGCGGGTACTTCGTTTATATTTTTGCCCGCAAAAAAAACATTACCCTCATCCTGGCGTGTAAAACCGCCGATAATGCGAAGCGTTGTGGTTTTTCCGCAGCCGCTGGGCCCGAGTAATGTAACAAATTCCTTGTCTTTGATTTCCAAATTTAACTTATCCAGTATCAATTCCCCATCAAAGGCAACAGAAACGTCCTCGAGACGGACAATGGTGTCAGCCATGTTTCTATCTCCCCTCAAAAGATAACCAAAATCAGATAAACAAATTTGTTAAGACTATTCTTTTTTTTAATCATTGCCGAGGTTCGGAATACACCGTAAAAAACCTTTTGACAATTTTCAGCAAAGTTTTTTGCTTAACGGATACATAATAATATTTTTTTCCGCATTTGTCAAGCGTTTTTTTATATTTTTTATGTATTTTCCCGAAAAAACCCGATTGAAAATTTATTTTTCTGCGAATATCTCCGAATTACTCTGTATTTCTCCGAATTACTCAAAATTTGAACTTTTTATAACCTACTGCTTATACTGTCGAAAAACGGCTTTATTTCAAAGGTTTTGCCTTTAAGATATTCGAGTTTTCCGGCAGGAGTTTTGAATGAAAATGTAAGTTTGCAGGAAGAAAGAGCCTGAAACTTAAATGAATACGCTTTGTTCTTCTCTTGATCTCCGTATTTCATATCGCCGACAAGCGGATAACCGAGATACGCCATATGTGCTCTTATCTGGTGCGTTCTGCCGGTATGCAGAGTCACTTCGAGAAGAGAAATTTCTCCATTGGTTTCAAGAACCGAATATTCCGTCACAATCTTTTTGTATTCCCCGTTTTTATCGGGTGACGGAATAATATGGACATGGTTTTCGGAGCTGTCCTTTTTTAAGTATGCGGTAAAAATCCCCGAATGGGGGTCGGGAGTTCCGAAAACAAGACAGCGATAAACTTTCGTAATTTCGCGGTTCTTTATTTTTTCGTTGAGAATTCTCAATGCCTCGGCGTTTTTTGCCCCGATAACGATTCCGTGAGTATTTTTATCTATTCTGTTGCAGAGCGACGGAGTAAACGACTGTTCACTTTCAGGGTCATAC